>JAHCLN010000099.1 GCA_026125215.1 Opitutaceae bacterium | reverse complement strand
ACCCGACTGAGATCGCGTTCGACATCGCCTCCTCGCAGCGCGCCATCGCCGCCGTGAAGGGCCACCGGCGCTTCGGCTTCAACTACGACCCCTCGCATCTTGGCTACCAGGGCGTGGACTACGTGAAGTTCATCCGCACCTTTGGCGACCGCATCTACCACGCCCACATGAAGGACGTGTGGTGGGGCCACGGCGACGGCACCGTCGGCGTCTTCGGCGGCCATGTCAGCTTCGGCGACGCCCGCCGCTTCTGGGACTTCCGCTCCCTCGGCCACGGCGACATCAAGTTCGAGGACATCATCGTCGCCCTCAACGACGTCGGCTACCGCGGCCCCCTCTCCGTCGAGTGGGAGGACAGCCGCATGGACCGCGTCCACGGCGCCACCGAGGCCGCCGCTTTCGTCCGCAAGACCGACTTCCCCTCCAGCGCGATCGTCTTCGACGCGCAGTTCGACAAGAAAAACCAATAAGCCGTCAGCGATCAGCTCTCAGCGGTCAGCCCAACCCGGCGCGCTGAAATTCTGCTGATCGCTGAAAGCTGACAGCTGAAAGCTCATTCTATGAACCGCAAACTCCGTTACGGCATGATCGGCGGCGGCCAGGGCGCCTTCATCGGCGCCGTCCACCGCATCGCCGCGCACATGGACGGCAAGGCCCGCCTCGTCGCCGGCGCCTTCTCCTCCGACCCCGCCCGCTCCAAGGCCTCCGCCGCCGAGCTGTTCGTCAAACCCGAGCGCGCCTACGGCTCCTACGCCGAGATGGTGAAGGCCGAGGCAAAGATGCCCGCCGACAAGCGTCTCGACTTCGTCGTCATCGTCACGCCCAACCACCAGCATTTCCCGCCCGCGAAGCTTTTCCTCGAGGCCGGCTTCAACGTCGTCCTCGACAAACCCGCCACCTTCAACCTCGCCGAGGCGAAGCAGCTCCGCGCCATCGTGAAGAAGTCGAAGAAGGTCTTCGTCCTCACGCACAACTACACCGGCAACGTCATGGTGAAGCAGGCGCGCGAACTCGTGCGCAACGGCACCGTGGGCGAAATCCGCAAGGTCGTCGTCGAGTATCCGCAGGGCTGGCTCTCCACCTTCCTCGAAGGCGAAAACCAGAAGCAGGCCGCCTGGCGCACCGACCCCAAGCGCTCCGGTGCCGCCGGCTGCATGGGCGACATCGGCACGCACGCCGAGAACCTCGCCCGCTACATCACCGGCCTGGAGATCGACTCCCTCTGCGCCGACCTCACCACCTTCGTCAAGGGCCGCAAGCTCGACGACGACGGGAACGTCCTCCTCCGCTTCAAAGGCGGCGCCAAGGGCGTGCTCCACTCGTCGCAGATCTGCATCGGCGACGAGAACATGCTCAACATCCGCGTCTACGGCACCAAGGCCGGCCTCGAGTGGCGGCAGGAGTTCCCCAACGAGCTCGTCGTCAAATACGCCGACAAACCCCGCGAAATCTGGCGCCGCGGCAACGGCTACATCTCCGAGCACGGCAAGAAATTCACCCGCATCCCCTTCGGCCACCCCGAGGGTTACCTTGAAGCCTTCGCCAACATCTACCTGGAAGCCTTCCGCGCCATCGAAGCCGAGCTCAAGGGCAAGCCCCTGCCCAAGGATCTCGACTACCCCGGCATCGAGGACGGCGTTTACGGCATGGCCTTCATCGAGACGGTGGTTAAGTCCTCCAAGCTCGGCGCCAAGTGGGTGAAGTTCCCGAAGGCGTAAGCGCTCTTCCCCGTAGCCACGAGCGTGAGCGAGTGGATTCCCAAACCGTAGGGGCGCACTTCACGTGCGCCCTTTGTTTTCCGCCGGGATCGCAAAGGACACGTGCGCCTTCTCCTCGTTGTAGGGCGGGATCGCCGATCCCGCCGACTCCCGAGCCTCCAGATTTTAACCACGGATTGCACCGATGATCACGGATAGGAAAGTTTTCTTTCGTTCAGATTCTCAAAATTCGCTGACACAAAATCCTGTTCCGTTCGTAGGCAGCCCGCTCGCGGGCGCAGGATGGGGCGCGTCAACGCGCTGGCCTCCGGATCAGTGACCATCCGTGTTTAAAGCGGCCGGGTTATACTGTGCCCGACGCCCTGCGGCGCGGTCGCGCCGGTAGGGTCCGCTCTTCCGCCGTCGCCAAGCCTATGGCGGGACAGGCCGAGCGGACCGCCCCTGCCCTCCGACCTCCTCAGCCTTCAGGTCTCAAGTCTCCGCCCCCCGACCTCTGTATTCTGACTCCTGATCTCTGGCTCCTTACGATTGACCTCCACCCTCTGCCCTCATTTTAGCGATTATATTAAATCATTTTAAATCAATATTTTATATTCTGATTCTTGTCCCACTGCGGCGATTTCAGCCCGTTTTACCCGCATATTATGCGGTGAATAGGCCTTGTATTCGCCGCATAATGTCATAAGTCATTTTATGTGGGCTATATTCATCAGCTCAAAACTTGGCCTGTATTCACTTGGGATGACGTCAAAGTGATGCCCCTGCTCGTGGCGGTGAGGCATCGGCAAGGCCGGTTACTGGGACGCATGGACAGCTTGGGAGAACCGTTCCGCGCCGAGGCGGCGTTGGAAAACCTCACGGCCGAGGTGACTCAATCGAGCGCGATTGAGGGCATGTTGTTTGATCAGGCCTCGGTCCGCTCTTCCGTCGCCCGCCATATGGGGCTGCCTCAAGCGGAGGACTCGGCCCCCGATCGCATGATCGAGGGTGCGGTTGAAATGATGATGGATGCGACCGCACACCATGCGGCGCCGCTCACGGTGGACCGCTTGTGGGGCTGGCAAGCATCGCTGTTCCCGGGCGGACGCCGCGGCCTGCACCGCGTGCTCATCGGGCAATGGCGCACCCCCGACATGGATCCCATGCAGGTCGTTTCCGGACCGATCGACCGCGACCGCATTCGGCGTAAAAACATTCACTTCGAGGCGCCGACGGCAGACCGGCTTGAGACCGAAGTCGCACGTTTTCTTGCGTGGTTCGAAAAATCCGACGGCCTTGACCCGGTGCTGCGCGCCGGGCTCGCGCATCTCTGGTTTGTGACCATCCACCCCTTCCAAGACGGCAACGGCCGCGTCAGCCGCGCGATCGCCGAGATGGCATTGGCACGGGCCGACGGCTCGGGGATGCGGTTTTACAACATGTCGGCCCAGATCGAAGCGGAGAAAAAACATTACTACCGGATCCTGGAGGAAACGCAGAAAGGCACCCTCGATGTCACGGGATGGCTGACGTGGTTCCTAGGCTGTTTGGAGCGGGCCATGCAACGCGCCGAAACGACTCTGAACCGGATCATCCACAAGGCCAACTTGTGGGTCTCGCTCAATCGCAGCCTCACCCTCAACGATCGGCAACGGCTCGTGATCAATGCGTTGCTCGACGATCCCAACACCGCCCCCCTCTCTACCTCGCGTTACGCCAAGCTGGGCGCATGCTCGCTCGATACCGCGCTGCGTGACATCAAGCTCCTGGTGGAAGCCGGCGCGCTGGTCCCCGGCGAAGCGGGCGGACGCAGCACCAAATACCACCTGCCAACCGTGCCGACGTGACCGCCGCAACCCTGCCTTTGCTTCACCTCCGACTCCTGACCTCCGACTCCTGACCTCTGACTCCTGCCCTCTGCCTCAGCCGCGCAATACCTTCTCCATCGGCCGGCCCTTGGCCAGTTCGTCCACCAGCTTGTCGAGGTAGCGGATCTCCCGCATCAGCTTTTCCTCGATCTCCTCGATCCGCACGCCACAGATGACGCCGGTGATGAGCTTGCGCTTGGGGTTCAGCTTGGGGGCCTGCGCGAAGAAAGTCTCAAAGTCCGTCTCCAGCTTGAGCTGCTTTTCCAGGCCCTTGGGCGTGTAGCCCGTCAGCCAGCAGGTGACCTCGTCCACCTCCGCCTTCGTCCGCCCCTTCTTCTCAGCCTTGGCAATGTAGTAGGGATAAACCTTGGCGACAGACATGGAATAGACGCGGTGTTTTGGGGTCGTGGGCATGAAGGAAGGGTAGCCACCAAGACACGGAAGCACAGAGAAAAATCGAGCCGGGTTAGCCGCGGATGGCGCAGATAAGCACGGATGAATGGCTTCAGCGAAGAAGGAAGCCCTGGCGGAGCAGAAATCCCGAAATTATACGTTATTCAGATACTATCCGCTTGACGGATAACCAAGAACGGGCAGGGTTGCTTCATGATCAAGAGCTTCGCCGACCCGGAGACCGCAAGGCTCTGGCAAGGCACCCGCTCTCGTCGCCTGCCACCTGACGTTCAAACCCGCGCCCTCGCCAAGCTCCAGTTGATTGATGCCGCCGTCGAACTCTCCTTCCTGCGCCTCCCGCCGGGCAACCGGCTTGAGGCCCTGAAGGGCAGCCGCGCCGGCCAGCACAGTATCCGCATCAACGATCAATGGCGCATTTGCTTCATCTGGACCGGCACCGATGCCGACCAGGTTGAAATCGTGGACTATCATTAAACCAGCCCGAAACCCGCACCGAACATGAGCACCAAAATTCCTCTCACCCACCCCGGCATCATCCTGCGCGACGAGTTTTTTGCGCCGATGCAGATCACGCAGCTCGCCGCCGCCAAGGCCACCGGGATTCCGCAGAGCCGGCTCAGCGAGATTCTGGCCGGCCGCCGGTCCATCACCGCCGACACCGCAGCCCGCCTCGGCCGCTTCTTCGGCGTGGACCCCCGGAACTGGCTCAACCTCCAGGCCACGTTCGATCTCTGGGAATTCGAGCGCGATCACGGCAAGGAACTGGCCCGCGTGAAGCAGGTGGCCTGATCCCCCGCTATGCCGCTCCCAGTTGTAGGGCGGGATCACCGATCCCGCCTCAGTAGGCAGCCCGCTCGCGGGCGCAGGATGAGGCGCGCGTCAACGCGCTGGCCTACGGTGGTCTGGATTCCGTGAAACCCAAAAAACTCAGGAATGACGTAACTGATACGACTTATGCCACTTTTGCCACGTTCTATGATGGGCTCATCACCAATGACCACAAGCTACGGGGTATATACGTAAACACGCGCCTGTTGCTTAAGACGCTCTTCTCGGTGGAAACAGGCGGCCCACGCTAGGTAAGCCCGAACAGAAGACGTCAGGTCTTACTTCTTGTCTGAATCGACTGGGCTTGGAGGCGGTCCAAGGCCGCTTTGATCGCCTGCAGGTAATGGGGGTGCCAGAGTTCGTGCTCCGCCCCGGGGACGACGGTATAGGTGTGGTGGCGGTAAAAGTCGCGCACGGCCTCCGCGCGGCGGTGCATCTGGGCGTCCTCCTCGGCGCCGACGAGGATGTCGGCGGGGATGTCCGGATTGCCGGCGCGGTAGGAGATCATCCACCGCTCGGGTTCGTCGTCATCCTCAAGGAAGAACGGCGAGATCGAGCCGAGGATCAGGTGCCGGGCGCGCAACGCCCCCAGATGCGCGTAGAGCGCGCCGAGGGAAAAACCCATCACGACCTTGCCCGCCGTCTGGGCGTTGACCCGGGAGAATATCTCGGTCGAGCCAAAGGCCGGGTGGCGGCCGGCCATTTCCAGCCGGACAAATTCGGCCTCCCACCCGGCAGCGCGCACGAAATCAACAAACGGTTTGAAGCGGCGCTCAGCGCCAGGCATCGGCGGGACAATGGTCAGCAGCGGCATGGAGAATCAAGCGAAGGGAGGAGCTTTCCGTTGGGCATCCGGTTGCGCATTGGTCGGGCGTCAACGTCTTACCGGAAGGTCTGCTCGGCCACCACCGGACCCGCACTGCGTTTACGCCACAGCAACATCAGCAGGAAGCCGATCAACGCGCCGCCGATATGCGCGAAGTGGGCGACACTCGCGCCGAAGAGGGAAAATCCGGTCACCCCGGCCAGCAGGTCGAGCGCCAGCAGGCCCGGGATGAAATACTTCGCCGCCATCGGCACCGGCACAAACATCAGCGCGAGCTTCGCCTTGGGGTAAAGAAACCCGAAGGCCACCAGCACCCCGTAGATCGCCCCGGAGGCACCGATCATCGGGGTGGCATACACGCCATAGAGATCGAAGAGCGTCGCCTTGACCGCCGGGTCCGTGGGCAGCACGCCGCGGCCGGCCGTCAGGAGTTCACCGATGGCCGCCGGGGCCAACCCCGCCGCGACCAGCCGCTCGTGCAAGGCGTTGAACTCCTGCCAACTGACGCCCAACTGCACGAACCCGGCGCCAACGCCGCAGAGGAAATAGAAGAGCAGGAAACGCGGCGCCCCCCACTCCCGCTCCAGGATTCGGCCAAAGGAAACCAGCGCGAACATGTTGAAGAAAATATGGCCCACACCGCCGTGCAGGAACATGTGCGTCACCAACTGCCACGGCGCGAAATGCGGATTCGCCGGATACCAGAGCGCACCGAGCGCGACCAGTCGCTCGTGCCCCCCGGTCAGGAGCAGGCCCGCGACAAACAGGATGATGTTCGCGATCAACAGGCCGGCAACCGCCCGCGTCAGGTTATGCATGCCGCCACCGTTGCCATCCCCCCGCCATTCGCAACCCCGGAGGCCACGCCTCCGCTCCATTCAGAACGACAAAATCAATCCGTGTTCATCCGTGTCCATGTCAGGCCATTCACGTTGTTCATAGACGTGGTTAACTCATCTATCCGTAGGCCGGCGCGTTTACGTGCGCCCCACCCGGCGCCCGCGAGCGGGCTGCCTACGAACTGAACGGTTGGTCCCCGCCGCCATTCGCGAAAATCCGCGTTATCCACGGGAAACGCCTCCGATGTCCAACCTATGCCCTCTGACATCTGACTTCCGACATCTGATCTTCGCCCTCTGACTGCCGAACGCTGACGCCTGATTGCTGAGAGCTGACAGCTCCGATCACCTATGCTCCTCGTAGCTGACCTCCACCTTCGCGGCGAAGGCCTGCTGCTTGGCGGCACCGTGGAAGCGGATGCTGTGCGTGCGCTCGTCGTAGATCCAGCCGTTCTCCGGATCGGACGGCACTTCCTGACCGTCCACCCGCACGCGCAGGCTCGGGCGGTGGAGCGTGGCGCCGGCCGCGACCGGATCGAGCGCGACGGCGACGGTGTCGGCAATGCGGTCGCCGAGCGCCGCGAGGGGTGCGGAGAAATCTTCCTCGATGTTGAGCACCGTGCCGCCCGTGAGCTCGGCGGCGCGGCGGTGCGATACGTTGCCCGGCGACACCACCGCGTGCATCTCGATCTTGCCGCGCTTGTTGCCCTTCACGAGGATGAAGGGCCGCACAACCCAGTGGTTGATGTAGCTGTCGAGGGTCTGACGTTTTTGCGGATTGCGCGCGTTGTATTGGTTGAGCAGCACCGGGAGCCGGCCGTCCTCGATCCAGCGAGCCTCACGCCCGCCGCCGGGGAGTTCCCGCCAGGTCGCCATGCGGGTCTCCTCCTCGTCCATGAAGAAGACCACGATGGTGGTGGCGTCGGGCCGCAGCAGGGCGTGCTGCTTTTGGGAGTAGTTTGCCACAAAGTTATACACCGCCGTGAAGGCCGTGCGGTTGCTGTCGCCGTTGGTGCCGACCTTCACAAGTTCGGCGAAGACACCGTCGGGCGTCCTGGGCGTCACCCATGGCTGGGGCATGACCGGCAGCGTCACGAGCGCGCCGTTGCTCGCGACCTGTTTGGTGATCCGGCTGGGGCGCTGCTGACGGTCGAGCACAGGCCGGCCCGCTGCATCGATCTCCACGGAGCGGACCTTCTTGAAAAAAGCGGACCGGCGGCCGGGGTCGGCGTTGACGAAGTCGGTCGTCAGCACGCCGATGCGGTAGTCGAGGTCACGCTCGTCGAAGAGCTGCCGGAAGCGCCGGAGGTTGGCCGCGATGCGGTCCTGATGCGGGGCCATCGAGGGGGAGTTGTTGATGACGAACACAAGGTCCACCTCACGGCTCTTGGAGCGGTCCGCGGTGAGGCGCTTCGCCTCGCGGATCGGCTCAACGGTGACGATCACGACGTTCTCCATGCCCAGCTGGGCGTTGTTTTCGTCGGCCGTGTAGTAGTGGAAGCGGTCCTCGCCGATGAATCCGGGATTCGGGGCGTAGGTGAGTTCGCCGGTTTCGGGATCGAGCCGCGCGGTGCCGTGCCGGGGCCGGTCCGCATCGCTCAGGGCATACACCACCTTCCGGTTGGCGATGGTGGCGCGGTCGGTCACGCTCATGAAATCCTCGTGGCTGGGAACCTGCCGGGTGACGGCCAGATTGGGCCGGGTGGCCAGCATGACCGCACGCTCCGCCAGGACACGCTCCCGGTCCTCGGTGATCTCAAATTTTTCCAGGACCACCGGCGGAGCCGATTGGACTTCGATCACGACCTCGTTGCGGAAAACCAGCCCGGAGGTTTCGTTGCGCACCGTGTAGGTGAACGAATCTTCGCCCGCATGGTCATCCTGGGGCCGGTAGGCAAAATAGCCCTGGCGGGCGGTCTTGTTCCGGAAAAAATCCGGATCGTTCCCGGCCAGCCCCACCCGGCCAAACCGGGGCTCGACCGTGATCGTGTAAACCAGGTCGCCGCCCAGCGTGTCGCCGATGAGCTCCGGGGGAACGACGAGCTGCCCGTGCACTCCGGCCCCGGCTTCGGCCAGCAACCGCATCGGCGTCGGCGAAACCAGTGTCTCCGTATCGTCCGCCACCGCGAGGGGTTCGGCGGTGGCCGTCAGGCCCGTGAACAAACCGGCCAGCCCCAGCAGACGCAGCCACGCGGGAAAAGGGAAAATGAGCTTCATAAGGGAAGGACGATACCGTCCTTGGAGTCTGTCAACCGGGCTCCGGTTCCATGTCCGGAGAAACCCGGCCAATCCTTCTACCGCAGACGGCACCGATCTCATCGGCTGAATCCGCGGCCAAGCTCGGCCCCGCAGCCCTACCTCCCCGCCCCGCCCTGTGCCACCCACGCCGCATACTCGGCCCGCGGCATGAAGCGCAGCGAGGCGGAGTTGATGCAGTAGCGCAGACGGGTCGGGCGCGGGCCGTCGCGGAAGACGTGGCCGAGATGGCTGCCGCAGACGTTGCAGTGCACCTCCGTGCGCACCATGCCGTGCGACCGGTCCACCAGCTCGCCGACGAAGGATTTTTCCAACGGCTGGTAAAAGCTCGGCCAGCCCGTGCCGCTGTCGAACTTGGTCTTGCTGTCGAACAGCGGTGTGTCGCACCCCACGCAGAAATAGATGCCGTCGGCCTTGCTGTCCCAGAACTCGTTGCGGAAAGGCGGCTCGGTGCCCTGCTGGCGCGCAACGTGATACTGCAGCGGCGTCAGCCGCTGCCGCCACTCGGCGTCGGTGCGCTGCACCTTGGCCTTGCTCATGTCGATAACGACGTTGGACGGCAGCCCGCAGGCGGAGATTTCGCCCGGGGCGCATTCGAGGGCATCCTTGGCGGCAGTCTTCTTTTTCGATGCGTTCATATCGGTGACAAACAGGACGCCGGCTGCAACGAGCAGCACCGGCAGGGTCAGGTGGCGGGGTTTCATGACGGGCACACCTTAACCGGTCCCGGCGATTATTCCACCTTAACAGGCAGAATCCCGTCCTTGAACTCCGTCTGCAGCCGCTGGCCCGGACGCAGCCCCTTCCGGGCGGCCACGGGCCGGCCGGCCTCGTCGCGGACGATCACGAATCCGCGGTTGAGCACCGAGGCGGGGCTTGCCGCCTGCAGGCGCTTCCACAGCGACAGCAGCCGGTGCGACTCCAGTTGCACGCGCGCCTCCGGCGAATGCCGCTGCCACTGCGTCCGCATCTCGGCCAAGGCCTGTCGCTTCCCCTGCACCGCCGCCCGCAGCGCACTGCCGAGGCGGTTGGCGAGGTCGTCCACGCGCAGCTGGCCCTGCTGGACCTGACCCGCCGGGCTCAACAGCCGCAGCCGGCTGCGGGCATGGTCGAGCCGTTCCTGCGCCCGCTCCATTGCGCCGTCGAGCGCCCCAACCATGGCCTCCCGGGCGCGGTCCGCCCGTTCGAGCGCTGCCACGAAATGGCTCGAGATCAGCTCCGCCGCCGCGCTCGGAGTCTCCGCCCGCACATCGGCCGCAAAGTCGCACAGGGTGAAGTCAATCTCATGCCCCACCGCTGAGATCACCGGTATCGCGCAGGCCGCCACCGCACGCACCAGCGGCTCCTCGTTGAAGGCCCACAGGTCCTCCAGGCTGCCGCCGCCACGGCCGATCACGAGCAGGTCAAAGATCCCCAGCTCCTGGGCGGCCGCCAGCATCGCCGCCATCTCGGCCGCCGCGCCCTCGCCCTGCACCTTGGCCGGCAACACCACCACCCGTCCGCGCCAGCCGCGCCGCGTGAGGATGCGCAGAAAATCCTGCACGGCCGCGCCGGTCGGCGACGTGATGAACCCCACCGTCGCCGGCAGTTCGGGAACTGCCCGCTTGCGCGCCGCTTCGAACAGGCCCTCGTCCGCCAGCCGCTTTTTCAGCGCCTCGAATTCGCGCTGCAGTTTGCCCACGCCGTCCTCGATCACCGCGCGCACGATGAGCTGATACTGGCCGCGCGCCTCATACACGCTCACCTCGCCGTAAACGACGACCTGCAGGCCGTCGCGCAGCTTCACGCTTTGCTTCACCGCATCGCCGCGAAACAGCACCGCGCTCAGTTGCGCGCCGGCATCCTTCAGCGAAAAATACACGTGGCCGCTGGCCTGCGCGCGCAGGTTCGACACCTCGCCGCGCACCCAGCCCGGCCGCAGTCCGCTTTCCAGCAGCGTCTTCACCCGGCGCGTGAACTCGCTCACCGACTCCACGCGGTCGTCCGCCTCGCCGAAGAGCGACTCGTCGCGCTTTTTCATGCCGGAGGACGTTGCCGGCGGTAGTGGCGCCGGAGCAGTTGCACGGCCACCGTCAACGCCGCGAAGAGCATGATGGCGATGAGCGCCATCCGGCCCCGGCCCTGCATGACGGCATCACCAAAGAGCACGAAAGCACAGGCGTAGGACGACGTGATCACCCAGGAGATCAGAAAATAGGTCGGGAAAGAAATGCCCGCCAGCCCGAGCAGGTAGCTTTGCAGCACATAGGGCGGGCCGGGCGTCACGCGCACCAGGATCACCAGGCTGCGTTGGTCGGCGGGAGCAGCCTGGGGCAGTTTGTAGCCAAGCCAGCGGCACAGCTTCTCCAGCCACGGACGCAACGCATAGCGGGCGAGCCAATAGGTCAGCGCCAGGTTCACCGCCAGGCTCAGCCACACCAGCAGCAACACCATCGGCATGCCCAGTGTCGGCGCAAACACCGGGCCGGCGGTGAGGGTGAAGACCGAGAGCGGGCAGCCCGCCGCCGGCAGCAACGCCATCAGGAGGAAATAGGTCGGCGCCCCCAGGCCGCGCACCCACACGACGCCCTGCTCCGCCAGCTCCCGCGGTGCGATTTCCTGCGTCCGCACCCACCACCAGCCGGCGGCCAGCACCAGCAGGCCGGCGACCGCCAGCCCGCCGAAGCGGATCCAATTGAACTTGCGCTCCTCTGCGTCCATCCGCCCAGCCTGCCGCCCGGCGAGCCCGACCGTCAAGGGCGGCGTGCTCCACGCTTGCCCGCCGGGCGCCGCAACCCGACACTGCCGCCCGTTCGCGTGAGCACTCCTTCCTACCGAATTTTGCGTGACTGGCCGGCCGGCCTCATGGCCGCGGCCGCCTTGGCCACGGTGGCCCTCACGCTCGCCCACCCGGCTTCCACCCGGCAGTTCACCTGGCCGTGGGTGCTGGTGTTCGCGGCGGTCTGGATTGCACCCGTCGTGGCCTTCCTGGCCACCCGCGAAGCCCGGCACTGGCCCGGCCGGCCGCTCACATCCGGATTGGTGCTGCTGGCCGGCGCAACCCTCGTAAGCGCCCTGTTCAGTCCTTTCGACCGGTTGAGCCTGCCGCGCGTGTGGCCGGCACTCGGCGGGGTCGCGCGGCTGATCTGGCTGCAGCCCTGGCTCGCGGCTTCCACTTCGCGCGCGCGCCGGCTCGCCCTCGGCC
>JAHCLN010000098.1 GCA_026125215.1 Opitutaceae bacterium | reverse complement strand
CGCGCGTCGATCCCGCCGCGAGGAAGCCCTCGGTCGAGGCGATGTTCCATGCCTGGTTGCTCACGCTGCCCGGCGTGAATTTTGTGGGCCACACCCATCCGGTCGAGGTGAACAAGATACTCTGCACGCCGCTCGCCCGCAAATTTGCGCAGCGCCGGCACTGTCCCGACGAGATCGTTTGCTGCGGCGCCGAATCCGTGCTCGTGCCCTATGTGGATCCGGGCCTGAAGCTGGCCCAGGCCATCCGGCGGGCCGTCCTTGCCTTCATCAAACGCACCGCCCGGCCGCCACGAGTGATTCTGCTCGAAAACCACGGCCTGATTGCGCTGGGCGGCACACCCGAGGCCGTGCTGGCGACCTCGCTGATGGCCGTGAAGGCCGCCGAGGTCTTCACCGGCGCGCACCTGCTGGGCCGGCCGCGGGCCTTGACCCGCACCCAGGTGGCGCGCATCGCCGGCCGCCCCGACGAACATTACCGCCAGCAGGCCCTCGGCCTGCGCTGAATTTTATCCTCATGAAAACCTACCAATACGTGAACTATCTCTGGGATGACGCTAAGGCCGCGTCCCTCGACCAGGTCGAGCGCCTCGTCTACCGCTCCAACATCCTGGGCAGCGACCAGCGCATCACCAACACCGGCGGCGGCAACACCTCGTCGAAGCTCACCGAAAAGGACCCGCTCACGGGCAAGGATGTCGAGGTCCTCTGGGTCAAGGGTTCCGGCGGCGACCTGCGCACGTCGAAGCGCGAGAACTTCTCCTCCCTCTACCAGCAGAAGCTCATCGACCTGCAGGCGGTCTACGCGGCCCGCTCCGACAAGGGCTACAAGTCGCCCGCCGAGGACGACATGGTGGCGATGTATAACCACACCACCTTCAACCTGAATCCCCGCCCGTCCTCCATCGACACGCCGCTGCACAGCTTCATCCCGGCGAAGTTCGTGGACCACATGCACCCCAACGCGATCATCGCGATCGCGGCCTCGGCCAACTGCGAAAAGCTCACGCGGGAAATCTTCGGCGGCGAGATGGCCTACGTGAAATGGATGCGCCCCGGTTTCGAGCTCGGCCTGACGATGCAGGACATCTGCCAAAAAAATCCGAAGGTGAAGTCCATCATGATGGGCCAACACGGCTTCATCTCGTGGGACAACGAGGAAAAGGCCTGCTACACCTACACGCTCGACTGCATCGAGCGGGCGGCCGCCTACATCGAGCAGAAATACGCGGAGAAGGGCGGCGACGCCGCGGCCTTCGGCGGCGCAAAATACCAGACGCTCGACGAGACCAAGCGCCGCGCGACCTTTGCCGCCATCCTTCCGTGGCTGCGCGGGCAGGTTTCGCAGCAAAAGCGCTTCATCGGCACGATCCAGGACGACGCGAAGATCCTGCGCTTCGTGAACTCCAAGGACGCCGTCCGCCTCGCGGAGCTTGGCACCAGCTGCCCCGACCATTTCCTGCGCACCAAGATCAAGCCGCTTTACGTGGACTGGAACCCGCAGGCCGAGGATCTCGCCGCGCTGAAGCAAAAGCTCGCCGCCGGCCTCGAACAATATCGCAAGGACTACGCCGCCTACTACGCGAAGTGCAGGCACGCCAACTCCCCGGCGATGCGCGACCCCAATCCCACGGTCGTCCTCATCCCCGGCCTCGGCATGATCGCGTGGGGCAAGGACAAGTCGGAAAGCCGCGTCACCGCCGAGTTCTACAACTGCGCGGTCGAGGTCATGCGCGGCGCCGAGGCGATCGATCAATACATCGCCCTGCCGCAGCAGGAAGCCTTCGACATCGAATACTGGCTCCTCGAGGAGGCGAAGCTCAAGCGCATGCCCGCCGAAAAGGAACTCGCCCGCCAGACCGTGATCATCGTCGGCGCCGGCTCCGGCATCGGCAAGGAGACCGCCCACCGTATCGCCAAGGAGGGCGCCAACATTGTTTGCGTGGACATGAAGCTGGAAACGGCCGAGGCCACCGCCAGCGAGATCACCGCCAAGCTCGGCCAGGGCATCGGCGTCGCCGGCTCGGGCATCTCCGGCTGCGGCCCGGCCCTCGGCCTCGCCGCCAACATCACCGACCGCGCCAGCGTGCGCGCCATGCTCGACCAGGTGGTGCTCGCCTACGGCGGGTTCGACTCGATCATCGTCACCGCGGGCGTCTTCTGGCCCAGCGACACGACCGGCCACATTCCGGACGACAAGTGGGCCTTCACCTTTGGCGTCAACGTCACCGGCAGCTACATTGTCGGCGACGAGGCGGCGAAGACCTGGAAGGAGCAGGGCCTCAAGGGCCAGCTCGTCCTCACCACCTCGGCCAACGCCGTCGTGGCGAAGAAGGGCAGCATTGCCTACGACACCTCGAAGGCCGCCGCCAACCACCTCGTGCGCGAACTCGCCATCGAGTTGGCGCCGCTGGTGCGCGTCAACGGCGTCGCCCCCGCGACCGTGGTGCAGGGCTCGGCCATGTTCCCCCGCGACCGCGTCATCGGCTCGCTCGCGAAATACAACATTCCCTATCAGGACGACGAGGCCACGGAGTCGCTGGTCCGCAAGCTCGCGCAGTTTTATGCCGACCGCACGCTGACCAAGGCGCCGATCACGCCCGCCGACCAGGCCGAGGCGTATTTCCTCCTCGTGAGCCAGCGCCTCAGCAAGACCACCGGCCAGGTCGTCACCGTGGACGGCGGATTGCATGAAGCGTTCCTGCGCTGAAGACTGGCCACGGAGACGCGGAGAGACGGAGATGACTTTCCAAGTCCGCCTCTTCGTGCCTCTGTGGCTCCGTGGCTGACGAGTCTTCCCCTGATTTGTGATGCGCTACGCCGGACACATCTTCCTTTGGACCGAGGTCTGGTCCGACCGTGAGGTGGGCCTCTTCGGGCGTGCGCGTGCGCTCGGGCTCGACCTGCTCGAAATTGCCGTCGGTGAAGACGTGCGGTTCGACCCCGCGCTGACCCGCCGTGCCGCGGCCGATGCCGGCATGGGCATCGTGATCGGTCCTGGCGGACAGTGGCCGGACGGCGCCGATTTGTCGGACGACGAACCGGCCAACCGGCGCCTCGCCTTTGACTGGCATCGCAGGCAGATTGACCTCGCTGCCGCGATGGGCGCCCGGGCCTATTCGGGCGCGCTCTATGGGCGACCCGGCAAGGTGCTGCGCCGCCGGCCGCCGGCCGACGAATATGCACGCACCGCCGAGGGTCTGCACGATCTCGCTGTGCATGCGCAACAGGCCGGGGTGGGTCTCGGCATCGAGCCGATGAGCCGGTTTCGCACGCATCTGGTCAACACGCCGGCGCAGGCCTTGCGCCTGGTTGAGCTGGCCGCGCATCCGCATCTCAAGATCGCGATCGACACCTACCATCTGGCGACCGAGGTGCGCGACCTGCCGGCGGAAATTCGCAAGATCGGTCCGCGCCTGATGGCCCTGCACGCCTGCGAGAACGACCGCGGTGTGCCCGGCGGCGGACTCATGCCGTGGCCGGAAATCTTCGCGGCGCTGCGCGGGACGCCGGCGGAATTCGTCGAGTTCGAGAGCTACAACACCGCGCTCGGCGATTTCGGTTTCCAGCGGGGGATGTTCCAGAACCAGTGCCCCGACGGCGACGAATTCGTGCGCCGTGGACTGGAGTTCGTCCGCCCGCTGATGGGGTGAGTTGTTTCACCACGAAGGTCATGAAGAGCACAAAGATCGGTTCTTTGTGAACTTTGTGTGCTTCGCGGTGAATCAGGCCTTCGGTTGGTAAACCTTCTGATCCAAGTCGGCGCGGAGGAGGCGGCGGAAGGTCTTGAGGTCCTTGACGGCCTTGAGGGCGATGAGCTGGCGGGCGATGTTGCCGACGGCGGTGCCTTCGAGGCTGAACGAAACGACGGGCACGCCGGCGGCATCGGCCGTGGCCTGGCAGAGCAGCCGGTTTTTCGAGCCGCCGCCGACCATGAGGATGCGGTTGAATTTTTTCCCGGTCATCCGCTCGAAGGCCTGCATGCAGTTGGCATGGCCCCGGCCGATGGAGGCGCAGATGAGCCGGGTGTAGCCGGCGAGGTCGCGCGGGGCCTTGAGCTTGCGCCGCTGCAACTGCGCGTCGATGGCGGCCTTCATGGAATCGGGATTGGTGAAGGCGCCGTCGGTCAGGTCGAGCAGCGCGGCGGGCGCGGGGAGTTTTTCCGCGGCGGTGATGAGCGCGGCCCATTGTTTGTCGTTCTGCGGGCGCTGCCTGAAGTCCTGCATGATCTGCTCGAGCAGGAAAAGGCCGACGACGTTGGTGAGCGGGCGGAAATGGCCGTCGCCGGTGCGCTCGTTGGCGACGCGGGCCTTTTCGGCCTCGGCCCCGAGCACGGGCGTGGCGCTTTCAAAACCGACAAGCGACCAGGTGCCGGAGCTGAGGAAGAGGTCGCGGCCGTCTTCGGCGGCGGGCATCGCGTCGTAGGCGCAGGCCGTGTCGTGGCCGGGCACGGCGATGACCTGCGTGCCCTTGAGTTCGGGCAAGCCGCGGACGGGGCCGAGCCTGGTGCCGGCGCGGACAGGGGCGTTGAACCACGAGGGCGGGATGCGGAAATGTTCGAGCGCGGCGCGCGACCAGTCGCACCGGGCATGCACGTCGATGAGCTGCGAGGTGCTGGCGACGGTGAACTCGTTCTCCATCTTCCCGCTGAGAAGGTAATTGAAGTAGTCCGAAAGGAAGAGGCAGCGCGTGGCGAGGTCGGTGACGGCCGGGCAACTGGCGACGGTCTCGGCGAGCTGGAGGCTGGTGTTGTAAAAGACGTTGGGGATGCCCGTGGCGGCGTAGATGCGGTCGGCGCCGCTGGCGGCGAGTTTCTTCAGGCCGGCCTGGGTGCGGCCGTCGCGGTAGGCGTGCGGCGGGAAGACGAGGCGGCCGGCGTCGTTGAGCAGCACATGGTCGCAGCCCCAGGTATCCACGCCGACGGAGGCGAGCTTCGCGCCCTTGGGCAGCAGCGCGGCGGCCTTGCGCAGGCCGGTCGTCACCTCATGCCAGAAGGTGCCGAGTTCCCAGTAGGCGTGGGCGCCGAGCTCGCGGTAGGCGTTGGGGAAACGGTGCGCCTCGGTGAGGGTGAGCTTGTTCTTCGACCAGGCGCCGAGGATGACGCGGCCGCTGGTGGCGCCGAGATCGACGGCGGCGGTGTAGAGGGTTTTCATGGGAAAATTTTAACCACGAATGGACACGAATTCACACGAATGAAATCCGATCCCTATGGGCTTGGTATTATTCGTGTAGATTCGTGTCCATTCGTGGTTTCAAGCCGGGCTCAGGCGAGCTGCAGCAATTGCGAGGCACGTTGGGCTTGGGTGCGGTAGAAGGCGGCGTTTTCGGGTTTTTTGATATCCACATCGTAGGTGGGAATCATGGCCTTCATCCGCGCGGCGCCTTCCGGCGTGGCGAGCAGGTGCGGGAAACATTTTTGAATGACCTCGAGCACGATGTGGACGGAAACCGAGGCGCCGGGCGAGGCGCCGAGGAGGGCGGAGATGCTGCGGTCCGCATTGGTGATGACCTCGGTGCCGTAGTGGACGATGCCGGCCTCGCCGTCGGTCTTCTTGATGGCCTGCACGCGGATGCCGGCGTCGATGAGCCTCCAGTCGGAAGCCTTGGCAGCCGGATAAAACACATGAAGGACCTCCATGCGGTCGGCCATCGACTGGGTGCCCTGTTGCACGAGGTATTTGACCAGCGGAATGTTGGTGGCGCCGATCTTGAGCAGGGTGGCGAGGTTGTGCGGCTTCACCGAGCCGGGGAGGTCCCACCAGCTGCCTTTCTTGTGGAGGAACTTCGTGGTCCACGCGGCGAAGGGGCCGAAGAGCAGGGTGCGTTTGCCGTCGAGGATGCGGGTGTCGAGATGCGGCACGGCCATCGTGGGCGCGGCGTCGAGCGGCTGGCCATAGACCTTGGCCCGGTGCTGCGCGACGATGTCCGGATTGTCGCAGACGAGCCACTGGCCGCCGATGGGGAAGCCGCCGATGCCCTTGCTTTCGGGGATGCCGGATTTTTGGAGGAGCTGGAGGCTGCCGCCGCCAGCGCCGACAAAAACGAACTTGGCGCGGTTGCGGCGGATGGCACCGGTGGCGAGTTCACGGATGGTGGCCTCCCAGCCGTCGGCAGTGCGGGTGAGGTCGGTGACGCGGTGTCCGCCGGCCACGCCGCAGCCGGGCTGCGCGGCGAGCCAGCGCAGGAGCTTGCGCGCGATCTCGCCGAAATTCACGTCGGTGCCCGAGTCCATCTTGGTGGCGGCGATGGGCACGTCGGCCCGGCCGGCCGTGAGCAGCGGTGCCCAGCCGCCGATGGTGGCGCGGTCGGTGGTGAACGTCATGTCCGCGAAGAAATGGTGCGCGGCCATGCCCGCGTGCCGGGCACGGAGATAGTTCACCCACTTGGCGCCGTGGACGAAGCTCAGGTGCGGCACCGGGTTGATGAATTCCCGGGGATGGGCGATCATGCCTTCGGCAACGGCATAGGCCCAGAACTGCCGCGAGCGCTCGAACTGCTCGAAGATCTTGATCGCGTTGGAGACATCCACCGTGCCGTCGGCCGCCTGCGTCGGTGTGTAGCTCAGCTCGCAGATGCCGGCATGGCCGGTGCCGGCGTTGTTCCAGCCGTGCGAGGCTTCTTGCGCGAGCTCGTCGGTGACCTCGTAAACCTGGATTTTCAGCGCGGGCTCGAGCCGCTTGAGCATCGCACCGAGGTTGGCGGACATGATGCCGCTGCCGATGAGGATGACATCGGGGTTTTCGACGTGCGTGGCGGAAAGCATGACAGCGACGCAGCATCATGAACTTGACCGCTGGGGCAAGCGTGAGTGCGGCCATGACAGAAACTAATGAAGCGAAGCCACTTGACCGGTTTTGTTTCGGCGATGGGTGTCGGTCCGTCCGGTTTGTTAAAAAATCGTAAGGAGGGTTTGAGGAATTGGTTAAGCGCAGGTTGTCCGGAATGGGACAAAGCGTCTGTCATGCTCCGTGTGCGCCGGGCTTTGGCTCCGTTTGGAAGACATCGGGCGCAAAGGCCTAATAGCTGTCAGGCTCCGGACTATATCATCGTTCCGGCAGGGCGACCGCCCTATGATTGAGGAGCCATGAAACCCCATACCCCGACCTCGCCGCTAATGGTGGCGATTCTGATTGCGATGGGCGCTGCCGCCCATCTTTCCGCCCAGACAGTGGAGTTTATCTCCGTGGAAAAAATCAGCAATTACATCAGAAACAAGGACGGGGTCTTCCTCAGGGTGTTTGATGCGCCAACCCAGTCCTTTCCGTATCAATTTCGTATAGATGTCGAGGGCTCGGATATTCCCCTGGCCACCTTCCTCGCTCCCGCCGGGAGCAGCTATGAGCTGGCCGACCCGCCGGCCGATGGCGGCAACCACGGACTGCTTTTTGCCGGTGACGACGGATGGAGCCGCACCTTCTCTTTTGGGTCCAAGGGGCCGACGCTCTCCGGCTATCCCGGTGGAACCGGCCCTCACCCTGCCGGGCTCGATGGCGTTTTTCACAATGGTGAATACGTCGTTTCGGCGCTTGGGGAGGATGTGACGTTGCAGCTCGGTGGAGATGCGGATGCGGATGCCTACCCCGGCGCCCCCAATCCCACGGTCAGCGCCGGCACCTGGGATGCGGGCGGGATCATCAAGCTTTATCACAATGTAAACAATCCCCTGACCATCAACACCGGCACGTTTGCCAATTTTGGGACGGACGTGGTGGTAAGCGGCCTGAACCTGTTCGTCGATCATAACGGATCAGAGCTGATCAACCTGTTCAGCCTTTCTTCGGATCTGCTGGGACTCGGCCTTTCAAACGGGACATTCACGGATTTCTTGGAATACACCTTTGCCGCCAACACGATGGTGTCCGGCACGGATTACTACGTCAGCATTGAGTTTTTCAACCTGACGGACGCCCAGCAGGTGGCCGGACTTGATGGGGCGCTGGCAGTCGCCATGTTTACCACGCGCACGCAATTCATCATCAGTGCCGTCCCCGAGCCTTCGACCTATGCGGCGATTGCCGGCGCGCTGGCACTTGTCGGGGTGATGGTGGTGCGACGCCGGCGGATATGACGGAACACCGCGCCAGTGCATTTGCCAAGCCGGGCGGTCACGCCCGGCTTTTTCATTCCTCGCCGTCGAAGTAGTCCACCTCGGTCATCCGGAAGAATTTGCCCGGAGTGAGCAGGCCCCACTTGTCGCTGTCGGGGTAATAATAGACGTCGGCTGGTGGGTTGTCGGCGATGATGAGGCACTCCAATTCCGAGTCTGTGGCGGCGATGGTCTGGTGCGGGCTGCCGGGCGGATGCAGGATAACATCACCGGGACCGACCGTGCGCTTACCTTCCGGGGTGCGCACCGTGCCGCGGCCGTCGAGGAACACGAACAGTTCCCACTGCGTGACATGGCTGTGATAAGGGCAGAGCGCGGTGCCCGGGGTGGCGCGCCGGATCTGCAGATCGAACGGGTGGCCGCCGGCTGACACTCCGGCATTGCGGAGCCCGCCGAGCGCGAGCGAGAGGTCGCGCCGCCGGTTGTCGTAGCGGCCCTTGGGCGAGCGCCGGTGGTCCCAAGGGATGTCGTCTACACGGGCGAACCGGGCGGGGGTTTCCGGCGGGGCGGGGCGGGGTTTGGGTATCTGGCGAGATTCCGGACTGTCTTCCTCGCCGAAGTGATAATCCACCTCCTGACGGAGGAAGATGCCGCCGCCGGGTCTGAAGCCCCATTTGTTGCTGTCCGGGTAATGCCAGACCTCAGTGGGCGGATTGTCGGCGACCAAGTAATAGATCAAGTCGGTGTCGCCGGTGTTGATCAGCTGGTGACTGCTGCCCGGGGGATGGAGCGCGAGATCGCCGGCCTGCACTTCGCGGCGTTCGCCGCCGTGCCGCATCACGCCGCGGCCACTGCGAATCCAGTAGCATTCCCACTGGGCGGAGTGCGCGTGAAACGGGCAGCCCGCCTTCCCGGGTGGCAGCCGGCCGATTTCCAGGTCGAAAGGATGGCCGCCCGCCGCGAGATTGGCGTTGGTCACGGCGCCGAGCGCTGCCGAGACCTGCTGCCCGAAGCCGTGAAATTTGCCGCCGGGCGACGACCATTCCGCCCAAGGGACGGTGTCGAGATGGACGTGCTTCATGGCGGGAATATTTACCCTGAGCTCCCGGGATTATTAACCGCAGATTACACAGATGGACACGGATGACGGAAACCCACATCCGCGTTTATCCGTGTTATCCGCGGGGAAAATGAGTCCGCGTCAGGGTTCATTCGCTACCGGATTCGTCAGCGTGCCGATCTTCTCGATTTCGATGCTCACGGAGTCGCCGGCCTTGAGCCAGAGCGGCGGCTTGCGGGCCATGCCGACGCCGTGCGGCGTGCCGGTGAGGATGACGGTGCCGGGGACGAGGGTGGTGCTGCCGCTCAGGTAGGCGATGATGGCGGGCACGTCGAAAATCATGTCGCTCGTCGTCCAGTCCTGCACGCGCTCGCCGTTGAGGACGGTGGCGATCTTGAGGGCGTTGGGGTTGGGGATGTCCTCCGGCGTGACGAGACAGGGACCGAGCGGGGCGAAGGTGTCGAAGAACTTGCCGCGGCACCACTGCCCGCCGCCGAGCTTGATCTGGTGGTCGCGCGCGGAGACGTCGTTGGCGCAGGTGTAGCCGAGCACGTAATCGAGGGCGCGTTCGCGGGAAACGTTCTTGCAGGCTTTGCCGATGACGACGGCGAGTTCGCATTCGTAGTCCACCTCATGACTGGCAAGCCGGGTGGGAATCTCGATCGGGTCGCCCGGGTTTTGGAGAGCGTTGATGCCCTTGACGAAGAGGACGGGACGTTCGGGAACCTTGGCGCCGGACTCGGCGGCGTGGTGCCGGTAGTTGAGACCGATGCAGAGGATCTGGGTGGGGACCACCGGGGCGAGGAGTTTGCCGGGCTTAACGGTTTCATCGGTGACCCGATGGTCGCCGTAAATGTCGCCGGCAATTGCCCGGGCGGAACCGTCGGGCTGCAGCGCGGCGTAGGCCGGTCCGGTCGGGGTGAGGTGACGGATGATTTTCATGGGATCGGATTCTCAGCAAGCCGACTTATGTGTTTAGGTGCAAGGACGCGACGTGTCTTTATTGTTAGGAGGAATTTACTGTTCACAAAGGACACGAAGATCGCGAAGCTCTTAAGACAAACATCCGGGAAGCTCGTCCGTGCTCTCCTATGCTTGTCCGTCTGGCGTTTCCCGAGTTGATGTTACTTCTCCCATTCATCTCGCGCAACTTCGCCACGGAGGAACAACCTCCTGAAAATTCACAGTTAGCCCGGCTCCACTCGCCCGTTTGTCACCCATTGGGTGACAAGCGGGCGGGGCGCTTTTGGTTTCGACGCACGGAAGGCGGGTTTGCACGCTGCGGGGATGAGCAATCTCCGGGTCGTGGTTGTCGGTGGCGGGGCGGCGGGATTTTTTGCCGCCATTGCCTGTGCGGAGAAGAATCCGTCCGCGGCGGTCACGCTCTACGAGGCGACGGCACACCCGCTGGCCAAGGTGCGCATCTCCGGCGGCGGCCGCTGCAACGTCACGCATGCGTGCTTCGAGCCGCGGGAGCTGGCGAAGCGCTATCCGCGCGGCGGACGGGAACTGCTGGGCGCATTTCACCGTTGGTCGCCGCACGATACGGTCGCCTGGTTTGCGGCGCGCGGGGTGGAACTGAAAACCGAGGCGGACGGACGCATGTTCCCGGTGACCGACGATTCGGCGACGATCGTGGATTGTCTGCTCGCGGCCGCGGCCAAGGCCGGGGTGGAGGTGCGCACGAGTCTCGGGGTGCGCAAGGTCGAGGCGGCCGGCACGTCCCTGGCCCCCGCTTTCTGGATCACGTTGACCGACAACACGGAGTTCCGTGCCGACCGGCTGCTCGTCGCCACCGGCGGCAACCGCGCGTCGGCGGGTTTCACCATCGCGTCGGCGCTGGGGCACACCATCGAACCGTTGGTGCCGTCGCTTTTCACTTTTCACATCGACGACAAACGCCTGGAGGGGCTTTCCGGCATTGCCATTGAAAATATGACGACCGCCGTGCCCGGCACAAAACTGAAGGAGGGAGGCCCGCTGCTGATCACGCATTGGGGACTCAGCGGCCCGGCCATCCTGAAACTCTCGGCCTGGGGTGCCCGCGAGCTGGCCGCGGCGAACTACGAGTTTCCGCTCCGGGTGAATTTTGTGCCGCCCCACACGCGGGAATCGCTGCTGCATGTGTTTGCCGGCCTGCGGGCGCGGCAGCCGCGCAAACAGCTCGGCACGTGGAATCCCCTCGGGCTGCCGGCACGGTTTTGGGAGCGGCAGCTCACGGTGGCCGGCATCGAGCCCGCCACGCAATGGGCGGGCGTGAGCAACACCACCTTCGGCGCGCTGGCCGCCCGGCTGACGACCGCCGAGTTCAAGGTCGTGGGCAAAAGCATGAACAAGGAGGAATTCGTCACCTGCGGCGGCGTGTGCCTGGGCGAGGTCAATTTCAAGACGATGGCGAGCAAGCTTTGCCCCGGCCTGCATTTCGCCGGCGAGGTGCTCGACCTCGACGGCATCACCGGCGGCTTCAACTTCCAGGCGGCGTGGACCACCGGCTGGCTGGCGGGGCAGGCGCTGGCCGGCTGAGCTCTTCCCATGCCCACCTACCTGCAACTGCTCGGGTTGATTCTGCCGGTCTTCGGTGTGATGGCGGTCGGCGTGCTGCTGCGGCGCGTCAATGTCCTCACGGCCGCGGCCGACGAGAGCCTGCTGCGCATCGTGGTCAACGTGCTCTACCCGTGCATCATTTTTGAAAACGTGCACAACAACCCGGCGCTGCGCGATCCGGGCAACCTCGGCTGGGCCCCGCTCGTCGGCTTCGGCACGATGGCCGCGGGCATCGCGATCTGCTACGGCGCGGCGCGGGCGCTCGGCTACACGGTGGGCACGGGGCTGCGCACCTTCGCCTTCATGGTGGGCATCTACAACTACGCCTACATCACGGTGCCGGTGGTGGAGCGGCTTTTCGGCCGCGAGGCGCTGGGCGTGCTCTTCGTGCACAACGTCGGCTGCGAGG
>JAHCLN010000097.1 GCA_026125215.1 Opitutaceae bacterium | reverse complement strand
CGGTACCTCACCGCCTTCAAGGTCCCCTACGAGTACGTCATCGACGCCGCCGCGCGCCGCCAGAAGTGGATCGACCAGGCCCAGTCCGTGAACCTGTTCCTGGGCGACCCCGACATGAAGACCCTGTCCCACATGTACCGCCGAGCCTGGCGGGTCGGCCTCAAGACCACCTACTACCTCCGCAGCCTCGGCGCCTCCAACATCGAGAAAGCCACCGTCGCCGTGAAGAAGGAAGTCCGCGGCGCGGTCGCCGGCGCCGAAGCATCCTCCGAAGCCCCGCGCGAAGGAGGCTCAGAAGCCGCTCCGGCCAAGAAGGTCTACTCCGAAGCCGAGAAAAAAGCCTGCAGCATCGAGGCGATGCGAAGAGGAGAAGAATGTGAAGCGTGCCAATAATCAGATTGAACTATAACGGGCCGGAAGCATGGGTTAAACCCGTGCTTCCGGTTTTTATTTATGGTCAGAGATGCCCTAATTTCACCGCCTAAGGTTGCACCGAAGCGCGTTCCGGCCTCCCGGAGACATGCTGCCTTGGAGTTGAATCGCTTGGCACCTGAGGATCGTTCAGTGCACGACTGGTATCGCTTCGTGCTGTCCTATCCACCACATCTGGTTCGCGATTATGTGAGCAAGTTCGGACTCGAAAACGGTCAGACCGTTTTGGATCCCTTCTGCGGCACAGGAACGACGTTGATTGAAGCCAAGAAGTCGAGAATCGGAAGCATCGGCATCGAGGCTCACCCATTTTCCCATTTCGCATCCGCAACAAAATTGGACTGGATGGTCGATCCCCACCGCATGCTGGCTAACGCCGATTATATCGCCGCCGAAGCCGCAGCGGAACTCGCCCGGAATGGGATCGTTGACAGCCTGCAGGGCGAACTGGGGTTTGAACCCCCTGCCATGCGCCACCTCCGCTCACTCAGTAGTGAGGAAATGGATTTATTACTTACGGATTCCATCAGCCCGCTTCCCTTGCACAAAACGCTGGCCTTGCGGGATTGCATCGAAAAATACGCAAATCCCGAATGGCACGCACACCTCAAGCTTGCGCTGGCGAAAGCCTTGGTTGGCCCCATCGGAAACTTACACTTCGGCCCCGAAGTTGGCGTCGGCAAACCCAAAGAGGACGCTCCTGTCATCTCTTCATGGCTGAACATTGTCCGCCAGATGGCCTCCGATCTAGAGAGCCTCTATAAGATTCGGCCGGTCGCCGCCAAAGCCATCCATGCGGACTCTAGGGCGTTGCCGCGGATCATTAAGCCCAGCACTATCGATGCGGTGATCACCTCGCCACCCTATCCCAACGAGAAGGACTACACGCGCACCACTCGCCTCGAGAGCGTCGTGCTCGGCTTCATTAAAACGAAAACCGAATTGAAGGCATTCAAGCAGAACTTGATGCGATCAAATACGCGCAATGTCTATAAAGCCGACACGGATGATTTCTGGGTCAAAGACCATCGCGAGATCCAG
Source organism: Opitutaceae bacterium (assembly GCA_026125215.1). Classification (GTDB taxonomy): domain Bacteria; phylum Verrucomicrobiota; class Verrucomicrobiia; order Opitutales; family Opitutaceae; genus UBA2377. The sequence goes on along the minus strand of JAHCLN010000097.1, from coordinate 10,605 downwards.
CGCATCGCCAGCGCCATCGAGGCGCGACGGATTGAACTTGGCAAAACGAGCGGATTTGAACGGCTCTACGCAAAGGTCACCAAACTCTACTTTGGTGGCATGGCCCGGCATCTGGCCGAGTTGCGCCCCGCGCTCAGACCAGGCGCAAAACTGGCATACGTCGTCGGCGATCAAGCCTCTTATCTCCGTGTGATGATTCGGACTGGAGAGCTGATCGCCTCAATCGCCGAGCCGCTTGGCTATACAGTTCAATCCATAGATCTGTTCAGAACACGTCTTGCTACTGCTACCCGCGAGCAGCTCCGCGAGGAAGTCGTCGTATTACAATGGAAAGGAGTAACCCGTCGTGGCTAAGCCCAAGAAAAAACCCAACCGATACGAGAAGATCATCGAGCGCCTCTTCTTTGCGCACTACAAAAGCGGCCTTCGTGAACTTGAAGTGCATCGGGATGAGATACCTCCGATTGCCGCCAAGCTGAAGATCGTCCTGCCCGATAACATCGGAGATATTCTCTATAGTTTCCGTTATCGGACACGGCTCCCGGAAAGTATCCTGAAAATCGCAAGGGACGATGAAGAGTGGCTGATTCGCCCCGCTGGAAAATCCCGATACAAATTTGTCTTGGTGCCCAAGATCGAGCTGGCGCCCAATGCGGCCCTTGCGAGAGTCAAGGTTCCAGATTCCACGCCGGGCATTATCGCGCGGTATGCTCTGAACGACGAACAGGCGTTGCTCGCCCGGCTCCGCTACAACCGTCTGATCGACATCTTCCTCGGTGTCACCTGCTACTCCCTCCAGAATCACCTTCGCACCAGTGTCGCTAGTCTCGGTCAGATTGAAACCGACGAAGTTTACGTCGGGATTGATCGCGGCGGTGCTCATTATGTTGTGCCGGTGCAAGCCAAGGGTGGCCGGGATCGATTGAACGTCGTGCAGATCGAACAGGATCTCGCGATGTGTGCCGGCAAGTTTCCCGACATGATATGCCGCCCCGTAGGTGCCCAGTTCTCAAGCGACGGTGCCATCATTCTGTTTGAATTGGAAATGACCGGTGATGGCATCCGTATCCGAAACGAGCGGCATTACCTTCTGGTGCCGTCGGATGAACTTTCTGCTGAAGAACTGCGAAGCTACCGACTTCCCGCTGGAAGCTAAAAGACAGCCAAGGCGACGGGGCAGGCCGTAAATTCTAAATTAAGCCGCGGGTTGCCGCCCAAACCCGGCGGACGTTAAACGGCAATCTGACCCGGCCGGTGTTTACGTTCCGCTCTGGTCCGCGGGCTTCAGACTTTGGCTGTGACGCCGGCGCGCGACCAAGATCGTGGCACCCGCGAGCAGACCGATGACGAGGGCGACGTTGGCCGGCTCCGGGACGGCGGCGCTTTGCGTGAGGCTGAAGTCGCTGATGCTGACCGAGAGGTTGCCGTATTTTCCGAGGGCCACGTAGTTGATGTCGGGATTGCCGCCGACATAGGCCTGTTGGCGCAGGATGGTGTCCCCGGCGCGCCATGTCACCTCCCAGTCTGCCGCGGTCGTATCGAGCACGACGCTCAGGTAGAGGAAACCACTGTCGGCACCGTGGCTTTGCCCCTGCGCAGTGTTCGGCCCGAAGAAGGTCTGGATGCCATCGCTCAAATTTGGCCGCACGCCCCGCAGCAGCAGCCACGGACCCGCATCAAGCGTGATGGCGTAGAAGCCATCCACCGCAGCGGTCGTGCTGAAGCCCAGCGCAAACCAGGCGTCGGCGGCCGACTGCGGGTTCGCGGTCACCGAGAGCGTGTAGCGGTGGCCTGCGACCGGGGTGAACGGCAGAAAGGCATTCTGATTGCCCTCTTCGGACGCGGAGCCATCGGCCTTCCATGCCGCCGCGCCGGTGCCGGCCTGCCAAGTCTCGCTGCCCGGCCGGATATCCGGCGCGGTGCCATGCAGATCGGCCAAGCCCGAACCGGAGAAGTCGTCAAAATAGAGCGTCGTCTGCGCAGTTGCGCCTGCCAGGCAGACGAAAAACAAAACAAAGCAACGGATGGGCATGGCGTGGAACGGGGCGAAGAAAACCCCGCGGGCAGCAAGTTCGCCTCCCCTGCACCTGTCGAGCCGCAAAGCTCCCTCCGACGGGGACAAGGCAATAAATGGTTAAATCCGCTCCAAGCGTGTGGCCAAGCGCCGCTGACGGGCAGAACTCACTGCGACGCGGATGACTGCGGCACGCGGCGGAGCTGGCCGATGTCGTAACCCCAGGCCCGTAGCCGGTCCACGTGGCGGTCGTAATCCTCGGCGGGAATCTCGGGCGTGCGGGCCATGATCCAGACGTAGTCCCGGGCGTTGCGGGCGATGATGGTCTGCGAGTAGTCCGCGTCGAGGTAGGCGATGAGAAACTCGGCTTTGACCGGCCAGATGAACTGCATGCCCCAGGTGGCGTTGCTCACCGGGTCGCGCACGAATCCCCGGGGCGTGTAGCGTTTCAAGGGCCCGTCGGGGGCGCCGGCCCGGAAGGTGAAGGTGGTGGCGATGGTGCCGTCGGGCGCGAGCGTGTAGCTCTCCACCGCGTCGTGCGCCGTGCGCTCGATGAACGTGGGGATGTGCGCGATGACATGCCAGTCGCCCATGAAGCGCGGCAGATCCACCTGCGCCACCGTGGGAATCGGCGGGCGCGAGCCGGTGGCGCAGCCGGTGAGCAGTGCAATCAACGGCATACACGGGAGGAAATGTTTGGGCCACGTGGTCATATCCCAAACTACGCGACAGACCGGCCGGCGGATGCCTTTCGGGAACGGGGTCAGGCCGTAAATTGTAAATTAAAGACTCGATTGGGCGATGGTTGGGCGGTAGTTGAAAGGGCCATGGCACGGAAGCTGAGGCTGGAGGAGGCGGGCGGGTTGTATCACGTGATCAACCGCGGGAATTACCGTCAGCCGGTGTTCGGGTCGGTGGGAGCGGCGCAGGCGTTTGAGACCACGCTGCGGGAGACGGTGGAGCGGTATGGCTGGAGGGTGCATGCCTACGTGCTGATGACGAACCACTATCACCTGGCGTTGGAGACGCCGCAGCCGAACCTGGTGGACGGCATGCACTGGCTGCAGAGCACGTTTGCGACGCGGTTCAACCGGTTTCGGGCGGAGCGCGGGCATCTGTTTCAGGGGCGCTACCAGGCGTTGCCGATCGAGGATGTGGCGGCGCTGGCGCGGGTGGTGGACTACATCCACCTCAATCCGGTGCGCGCCGGGCTGGTGCCGGCGGAGCAACTGGCGGGGTTTCGCTGGAGCAGTCTGCGGAAATTTCTCCGGGGCGAGCGGTGGCCGGGGCTGACGGGCGAGCGGGTGATGCCGTTTCGCGGGCTGGTGGACGAGACGGCGGGCTGGACGGAGGACGAGGTGCGGCTGCGTGCGTTGGCGGGGGACGAGGCGGAGCAGAAGCGCCGGGGCTTTGACGAATTGAGCAAGGGCTGGGCGATCGGCACCGCCGGGTGGCGGTCGGCGCTGGCGAAGGAATTGGCGCAAAAGGACCTCGCCGGCATGAGCCGGGAAGAAGCGCGGGGTGTGCGCGAGGACCGGTGGCGGGCCGAGCTGGCGGCCGGGCTGGCGAAGCGTGGCAAAACGTCGGCCGACCTCGGTGCGCTCAAACCCCGGCAGCGTGGCGAACCCTGGCGGTATGAGCTGGCGGCGCAGCTGCGCCGGGCAGGTGCGCCCCATGGGTGGATCGCGCAAACTCTGGGCTATCCGAGCACCGACAGCCTGCGGGTGCGGCTCAACGCCAAGGCTTAATTAACAATTTACGGCCTGACCCCGTTCATGAAGGTATTTTCGGCAAGAGTCTGTTGGGTCTGGGGTGCCGGGGCGCGCGATGGGTATCACGACTACCGGCGGTTTCGGCAGGAATTTGCTGCGCCGAGGGGCGGGGCGGTCCGGCTGCTGATCACGGCCGATGCGTATTATCAGGCGTGGCTCAACGGCGAGGTGGTCGGGCATGGTCCGGCCAAGAGTGCGGCGGGGCGGCGGTCGGTGGATATCTACGAGGTGACGGGCCTGCTGCGCCCCGGGCAAAATGTCCTCGAGGTGCTCGTGCTCGGTCTGGGCATCGGCACCATGACGTATTGCTTGGGCGAGGCCGGGCTCATCTTTGAACTGCGGGCGGGAAAAAAGACGCTGGCGGCGAGCGGGGTGCGGACGCGCGTCCGGCCGGAAGCGGCGCGGCATTGGCCGACCGTGCGCCGCTGGATTTTGCCCGGAGTGGAGGCGGTGGACACGACGGCGAAAGCCGGGCAGTGGCGCGCGGCGACGATCGTGAAGTCGGCCGCGCAGCTCTACCCGCGGCGCGTGCCGTTGCCGGTGCGCGAGCCGGTTTATCCACGTCGCCGCGTGGCGGAGGATCGCGTGGAGCTGCCGGATTTCCAGGCGGGCTTCCGGCTCAAGCCGGCACTCGTCCCGCCCGACGAGGCGTGGCGGCACGAGCAATTCACCGTCCCGGCCACGCTGCGGCTCACGCTGGTGTCGCCGGTGGCGCAGACGCTGCGCTTCACGCCCACGCTGGGCAACGTGAAGTGGCTGCACCGCGGCGTGGAACTGTTTCCCGGCGCCTCCGGCCATCTCCTGTGGGACGAGGAGAAGGCGCGCGCCACGGTGCGGCTGAAAAAGGGCCGCAACGAATTCACCGGCATCCACCTTCCCAATCATTTCGAGCACATCTCGCTCGCGGGGTTTGCGGAGAAGTCGCCGCTGCGCGTGGAGCCGTTGCAGGTGCTGAAGGATGGCGCCGCGATACCGGTGGCGGTCGAGCCGCTGCTGTTCTCCAATCCGCAGGACCTCGCACGGGGCGCGAAGGTGACGCCGGCCGGCGCGGTGCGACGCACGATCTGGGATCTCGGTGCGGTGCAAAATGGCTGGATCGCTTTCGAGGCCGAGGGGCCGTCGGGCAGTGCGGTGCTCCTGTCGTGCTTCGAAGGCATGGAGGGCGTGCGGATCCAGTGGCCCGACGGCTGCAACAACGCGCTGCAGCTCCGGTTGGCGGGCGGCCGGCAGCGTTTCGAAAGTTTCTTCCCCTATGGTGTGCGCTACATCGCGGTGCACGAGATCGGCGGTGCCGTGCAGGTGCGAGACCTGCGCGTGCTCAAGGCGACCTGCAGCGGCGTGCGGCAGGGTTTCATCCAGACCGGCGACCCGTTGCTCGACGGGGTTTACGCGATCGCGGCGCAGAGCGTCGAGTCCGGGACCGACGACACGCAGACAGACTGCCCGACCTTCGAGCAGGTGAACTGGAACTTCGACAACCGCCTCTGCTCGCTCGCCGACCTGTTGATCCAGGGCAACGCCGATATCACGCGCAACGCCATCGCGCTCTTCGCCGAGGCGCCGCGCCGGCGCGGGCTTGTGGATTCGCACACGCCGAGCGAGTGGCGGCGGCAGCCGATTCCGCTGTGGTCGTTCAACTGGATCATCTGGTGCTGGGATTATTACTGGGCGACGGGCGATGTTGATTTTGCGCGGCGGATTTTTCCGGCGGTGGCGGAGGGCATTGACGACGCGCTCGGCCGCATCGGGCCGCAGGGGCTCTTCGCGTGGCCGGGGGTCTGGCATTTCACTGAATGGGCGCACGGGCGGGACGACAATCACGCGATCAACACGGCCGAGCAGGCGGGTCTCGTGGCCGCGCTCGATGCGGCCGGCCGGCTGGCCAAGGCCATCGGCCGTCCGTGGCAGCGCCATGCGGCGCGGCGCGGGATTATCCGCGCGGTCAACCGCCACCTGTGGAATTCCGCGCGCGGTGGTTATGCCGACAGCCTGCACGCCGACGGCACGCAGTCGCCGGTGTCCAGCCAACTGACCAATGCGATGGCGGCGTTGCACGGCATTGGCGGTGCCGCATGGTCGCGGCGGCTCGCGCTCGATCTGGCCGAGGGCAAACGACCCGACCTGCTGCCCATCGGCAGTCCCTACGGTTTGTTTCACATCCTGGAGTTGCTGGACCGCTACGGACATGTGGAGGCGATTTTCCGGCACGTGCGTCACCGCTGGGGCGACATGGTGCGGGCGGGCGACGGCACCACCTGGGAGATGTTTGCGGAACACGGCCACGGCGCGTGGCCGACGCGGAGCCGGTGTCACCCGTTTTCCGCCTATGTGGTGAAATACTTCGTCAAATGCCTGCTGGGCCTCGAAGCGCTGGGGCCGGGCTATGCGAAGGTGCGCGTCCGGCCGCGTCCGCCGGAGGGAATCGTCTCCTGCCACGGTGCCGTGCCGACCCCGCGCGGCTTGCTGCAAGTCTCGTGGCGAAAAGAAGGCCGCCGTATCCGGGCCACTACATCGGGAACGGGGTCAGGCCGTAAATTGTAAATTAACGATAGCTAGCGAATTTATATATGTCTTTTCTCCAAATAAATATCGAAATTTGGCCCATTCTGTTAATCAGGAGTTCCGGTCAGAATTAATTAACAATTTACGGCCTGACCCCATTCACGGCCAGAGCCAGGCGAACGTGCCGGCGGTCACGAGGCCGTAGAGCAGGCCGTCGATGGTGCATTTGACGGTGGTGCACCAGCTGCGGCGCATCCAGATGGACTGCGGCCACTGGGCGGCGGCGTAGGCGAGGAACGACACCGCGCCGACGATCCGAAACACCGCGAGGTAAGTCGCGTCCGCCGGCACGGTGTGGTGGGCCACGTAGGCGGTGAAAAATCCAACCACGAGCAGAAACACGAACCACTGCACGAAGGTCAGGCCCATGTTGCCCTGCCCCTTGGGCAGGACGGTGAGCAACAGGTTGGGACCGGCGTCGAGCTTGGCCTTGAACTCGGGGGAGTTCCAGTCGCTGCCCTCGCACATCGGCATCATGTAATCGCCGGGCGGAACATCGAACGGCCGCAGGGCGTCGCGGACTTTGTCTTCGTCGGGCACTTTTTTGAAATCTTTCTTATGCCAGGGCAGGGCCATGTGGAGGATGCCGCTGAGGATAAACACAAACACGGCGGACAGCAGGATGGGGAGCCAGAGCGAGAGCATGGGGATATCTCCGATGGGGTTGTTGAGGATGCACACCGTCGTGCGGCGTGCGCGGGGAATGACCGGAGCCTGTCCGACCGGTCTCGCTCCGTCAATCGCCCGGATGCCGCGCCGCCGGTCCTGAACATTCAACCCAGTCCCGGATTGATTCCGCCCGGCCTCCGGCTACGCACGCAGGCAGTTTCTCCATGACCTGCCCCACCGCCTCCGAGCGTTTCTTCTTCGAGACCCAGGGTTATCTCGTCCTCGAAAATTTTCTGGCCGCCGACCATGTCGCGCGGCTGCTCGCCGCACTCGATGCGGCGGTCGCCCGCCGCCGCACCGGCTACCCCGCGGGCTACAAGGCCGTCTGGCCGCCGAAGCAGAAAGCCGACCTCACGCAGGTCCACGGTGAGAAGAGCACGCGCATCCTCAACATCCTGGAGGACGATGCGCTGTTCCGCGAGCTGCTCGACTGGCCCGCGCTGCTGCCCTACGTCCACGCCTTCTGCAACCGCGACCCGCACTACTGCGCATCCGACGCCATCGTCGAGGAGACGGCCGATTTTCTCAAGCGCACCGACGGCTGGCACATTGACGGCAGCGACAACGGCTATCGCAGCCTCAGCCCGCAGATCCCGCTGCTCCAGCTCAAGGTCGGCTATTACCTCACCGACATGACGCGGCCCTGGCGCGGCAACCTCACCGTCGTGCCCGGCAGCCATCTTTCCCGCGCCGAGCCCGCGCCCGAGGATCGCCGCAAGCGCGAGCTCTTTCCCGGCGCGCTGCAGGTGTGCGCGCCCGCCGGCAGCGTCATCCTTTTCCACAACGCCATCTGGCACACCGCCGCGCCCTACGAGCCGACCGCGCCCGGCCGTCGCATGCTCTACTACGCCTACGAGCATCCGTGGATGATGGCCAACACCGCGCACTGGGGTTACAGCAAGGATTTCTACAACCGGCAGCTCACGCTCGCGCAGCGCCAGTTCTTCCACGGCTTCCTCTTCGATCCGCCCGAGTGGCGCGGCGGGATCTGAGGGCTCTTTGTCATGACCACCCCGACCCCCGGCAGCAACGAGGCCCAGATCCGCGAGTGGGTTGACCAGTTCAACCGCGACGGGTGCCTCTTCCTCAAAAACATCCTGCCGCCCGCACTCTGCGCGGAGCTGCGCGCGGACCTCGACCGCATTCTCGAGGAAAAGGCCCGCCACGGGGGCAACGAGTCCGGCAGCAATGACTTTCTCTTGCGCGCCTTCGAGCACAGCCCGGCCAACCTGCGGCTCTTTGACTTCGAGCCCATCGTTTCCTTGGCCGAAGCCCTCGTCGCCCCGGATTGCCACGTCATCCACAACAACTCCTTCAAGACCCGCCCCGGCGGCGGACTCTCCACGTGGCACCAGGATGATCCGCCGCACTACCTCGTGACCGACGGGAAACCGCCGACGAACGTCCGCCTGCCCGTTCTCTTTTTCACGGCCAACTATTACCTGACCGACGTGGACGAGATTGCGCACGGCGGCACCGAGGTCATCCCCGGCTCGCATCTCTTCGGGGCGCCGCCGCCCGGCGATCTCACCGGCACCGGGTGGGAGGCGAAGGTGCGCTACAACCTCGGCGGCGCCGGCAGCGTGATCCTGTTCAACAACCAAGTCTGGCACCGCGGCGGTCCCAACCGCAGCGACCGCATCCGCTACATCACGCAGGTGACCTATGCCCGCCGGATCATCGGGCACAAATACTACCCGTTCATGAATTACCAGATGCCCGAGCATGTGTATCGCGACGCGAACCCCCGGCTCAAACGCCTCCTCGGCTTCCTTCCTCGCGGTGCCTACGGCTGAGCCCCGGCCCCTATCTGGGCACTCGCCATCTGCGTCCGGCCCGTCCTAATCCCGGCTGTGAGTTCCACGCCGACCGCTTCCACCCTCGTCTCCACGTCGTCCTGTCCCTGCGGCAGCGGCCGCAATTTCGGCGACTGTTGCGCCCCGATCATTGCCGGGACCGTGCCGGCACCCGATGCCGAGGCGCTGATGCGCTCCCGCTACACGGCGCACGTGGTGCACGACACACGCTACCTTGACCGCACCTATCTGCCGACGGCCAAGCTGGCACCGTCCGGGGAAGTCGCGCCGCCGGCGACGAAGTGGGTGAAGCTCGTGATCAACCGCCACGACGCGAATGTCCGCCCCGGCGTCTCGCACGTGGATTTCTCGGCGCACTTCACGGAGAACGGCACCGCGGGTGTCATGCACGAGAAATCCGAGTTCGAACTGATCGACGGGCGGTGGTTTTTCACGCGCACGCTCCGACAAGGACCGGCGCCGGTGGTGGCCGCGGCCAAAGTCGGCCGCAACGATCCCTGTCCCTGTGGTTCCGGGAAAAAATACAAGAAGTGCTGCGGTTAAGCGTCCGGGCGATGAAGGGATTCCGGTCCGTGCGCCGGGACGCCGTCTCAGGATGACAGCTCGCGGTGCGCGGCCTGCAGTTCGCGCAGCCGCGGCTCGATCGTGCGGCGAACCGCCTGATGGTTGAGCCAGAGCGTTACGGCGGCGACGCCGGCCATGATGGCGCCGAACCAGACCAGCCGCCAAATCATCGCGGTTGTGAGCTGGCCGGGCACGGCGAGATGCACCGCCCAGACCAGCAACGCGATGGCCAACAGGAGCGGGAGGAGATACCACCAGGCCACGTTGCGCAAAAGTCGGCGCTGGTGCTCGAGTTCCGCGATCTCCGCTTCCAGCCGCAGGCGCAGCGGGGCTTCGGGCGCGGGGGCGGCCCGACGGGCGCGGCGGCGTTCGCGGACAAACACCGCGGTCACGCCGAGCACGAGGGCCACGGCGATCCACGCCGGCCAGGCGGCGGCACCGGCCAGCAGCGGGGGCAGGCTGAACATCGCGGCGACAAAGAGCCCGGCGGCTGTTTCCAGCCAGTCGCGGCGGGCGAGGCCGCGGGCGAACCGGCGGCGTTGCGTTTCAAAGGCGGCTTCATCCCAAGACGCCGCGGCCGGGGCGGCGGGCTGGGTCTGCCAGAGATTTTCCAGTTCATGCCATTTCATCGAGGATGCCTTTCATCTGCGCCTTGAGGCGCTGCCGGGCGCGGTTGAGCGCGACGCCGACGTGGTTTTCGGTGAGGCCGGTGATCTCCGCGATTTCGCGGTAGGCCAGTCCGTCCAGTTGCAAAAGCAGGAGCGAGCGGTCGGTGTCAGGCAGCGCCTGCAGCTCCGTGTAAATCCGGTCGAGCAGGTCGTTGCGCTCGGTGGTGGCGGCGGGGCCGGGCGTGCCGCTGGCGATGGTGCCGAGGTCGGCCTCATGATCGGTGCGGCGCTCGCGCCGGCCGGTGTTGCGTCGCCAGGTGAAGGCGGTGTTCAGGCAGACCCGGTAGATCCAGGTGGAGGCGGCGGATTGACCGGCAAACCGCGGCTCGGAAAGCCACACCTGGTAGGCGAGCTCGCGCTCAAGGTCCGCCCGCTCGCGTTCGCCGCGCGCATGGCTGCGGGCGATCTTGGCGAGAATGCCGCCGTGCGCCGCCATCCAGGCGGCGAAGCGGGATTCATTTCCGGGTGCGGGTTTCATTCACCGGGATCAGTATCCCGCCCCCGGGGGTAACTTACAAAGTATCTTTCCCGCCTCACCC
>JAHCLN010000096.1 GCA_026125215.1 Opitutaceae bacterium | reverse complement strand
GCACCACTTCGCGCGGGCGCGCGCCGCCCGGCGTCTTCTGCGCCGCGAGCTTCTGCCCGACCATGCAGCGCGCGGCGATCTTGGCCAGCGGCACGCCGATGGCCTTGGCGACGAAGGGCACGGTGCGCGACGCGCGCGGGTTCACCTCGAGGATGTAGACGACGGCCTCGTCGCCCTCGCCCTGGATCGCGAACTGCACGTTCATCAGGCCGACGACCTTGAGCTCCTTGGCGAGGGCGTGGGTGGCGGCGCGCACGGTGTCGAGCATGACGGGCGAAAGCGTGTGCGGCGGCATCACCATCGCGGCGTCGCCGGAATGCACGCCGGCAAACTCGATATGCTCGAGCATGCCGCCGATCACGGAGGTCTCGCCGTCGCTGATACAGTCCACGTCGAGCTCGATCGCGTCTTCGAGGAACTTGTCGATGAGCACGGGCTTGTCGGGCATCACATCGAAGGCCTGGCGGACGACCGCCTTGAACTCTTCCTCGCTGTAAACGATGAACATGCCGCGCCCGCCGAGGACGAACGACGGCCGGAGCAGCACGGGAAAGCCGACCTCGTGTGCAAAGCGGAGGGCATCCGCCTCGTTCATGGCCGTGCGGTTGGCGGGGGACTTGAGCCCGAGCTTGTCGAGGATGGCGGAGAACAGCTTCCGGTCCTCGGCGGCCTCGATGCTTTCCGGCGAGGTGCCGATGATGTTCACGCCGTTTTGCTTCAGCGCGGTGGCCAGATTGAGCGGCGTCTGGCCGCCAAACTGCACGATGGCGCCGGCGCAGCCTTCCTGCTGGTAGATTTCCAGCACGTCCTCGAGCGTGAGCGGCTCGAAGTAGAGGCGGTCGGAGGTATCGTAGTCGGTGGAGACGGTCTCGGGGTTCGAGTTCACCATCACGGTCTCATAGCCCGCCTCGCGCAGCGCGAAGGAGGCGTGCACGCAGCAGTAGTCGAACTCGATGCCCTGCCCGATGCGGTTGGGCCCGCCGCCAAGGATCATGATCTTCTTTTTGCCGGTGGCGGGCATGACCTCGTTCTCCCGGCCGTAGCTGGAATAGTAGTAGGGCGTGAAGGCTTCGAACTCGGCCGCGCAGGTGTCCACCAGGCGGTAGGTCGTGCCGATGCCGGCGGCCTTGCGGTGAGCGCGCACGGCGGCGAGGTCGGTCTGCAGCAGGTGGGCCAGCTGGGCGTCGGAGAATCCAAATTCCTTCGCCCGCCGCAGGGTGTCCCCGTCAATCGTCGCCAAGGTAAACCGCCGCAGCGCGACCTCCATGTCGTAGATCTCGCGCAGCTGCACCAGGAACCAAGGGTCGATCTTGGACAACTCGAAGACGTCCTCCACGGAAAGACCGCGCATGAAAGCGTAACGGATGTAGAAAATGCGCTCGGCATTGGGCGTGGCGAGCTTGGCGCGGATGGTTTTCTCATCCGGCGCTTCGTCGAGGCCGTGTTTGCCGCCGCCGCCGAAGCCGCGCGCGCCGATCTCCAGCGAGCGCAGCGCCTTCTGCATGGACTCCTTGAACGTCCGGCCGATGGCCATCGCCTCGCCGACGGACTTCATCGCCGAGGTCAGCGTGGGGTCGGAACCAGGAAATTTTTCAAAGGTGAAGCGCGGGATCTTCGTCACCACGTAGTCGATGGTGGGCTCGAAACTGGCCGGCGTGAGCCGCGTGATATCGTTGCGCAGCTCGTCGAGCGTGTAGCCCACGGCCAGCTTGGCGGCGATCTTGGCGATGGGGAAGCCGGTGGCCTTGGACGCGAGCGCGGAGGAGCGCGAGACGCGGGGATTCATCTCGATCACCACCATGCGGCCGGTCGCGGGGTCGACCGAGAACTGGATGTTGGAGCCGCCGGTCTCGACGCCGATCTCGCGGATGACCGCGAAAGAGGCGTCGCGCATGACCTGGTATTCCTTGTCGGTGAGCGTCATCGCCGGGGCCACCGTGATGGAGTCGCCGGTGTGCACGCCCATGGGGTCGAAGTTTTCGATGGAGCAGATGACCACGCACTGGTCCTTGTGGTCGCGCATGACCTCCATCTCGTATTCCTTCCAGCCGAGCAGGCACTCCTCCACGAGGACCTCGTGCACGGGAGAAAGATCAAGCCCGTTGGCCACGATGCGCTCGAACTCCTCCTTGTTGTAGGCGATGCCGCCGCCGGAGCCGCCCAGCGTGAAGGAAGGACGGATGATGAGGGGAAACATCGCCAGCTCCTCGGCCGCCGCGCGGGCTTCTTCCATGGACTTGACCGTGCGCGAACGCGCCACGTCGAGCCCGATCTTCAGCATGGCCTGCTTGAAGAGCTCGCGGTCCTCGCCCTTGGAAATGGCGGCGGGTTTGGCCCCGATCATCTCCACGCCGTATTTGGCCAGGATGCCGGCCTTGTTCAGCTCCATCGAAAGATTGAGGGCCGTCTGCCCGCCGAGGGTCGGCAACAGTGCCGAGGGCCGCTCGGCCGCGATGATCTTCTCCAAAAACTCGATCGTGAGCGGCTCGATGTAGGTCACGTCCGCAAACTCCGGGTCCGTCATGATGGTGGCGGGGTTGGAGTTCACCAGAATCACCCGGTAACCCTCCTCCTTCAACGCCTTGCAGGCCTGGGTGCCGGAGTAGTCAAACTCGCAGGCCTGGCCGATCACGATGGGGCCGGCGCCGATGATGAGGATGGACTTGAGGTCGGTGCGTTTGGGCATGGGCGTGGATTTCGCCGAGAGTTGAGCGCGCCGAAACCCGCCGCAAGCGGGAAGTCGGCCCGCCGCGCGATTTGGCCAAAAAGTCAGCCCAACCGCTCCACCGGCACACCGAGCACGGCGGCGGTGCGCGCCTTGTCGCCGCGGCAGGCGTTCAGGACCATTTCCACATACTGCTTTTCCTGGCCGGCAAGGTATTCGGCCAGCTTGGGCCAGTGCTGGATGTCGCGCAGCCGCAGCGGAAGCTGCTCGGAGGTCACGATCCGGGTCTGGGTGGTGGCGACCGTCTTGGAAACCACCTGGTAGAGTTCGGTCAGGTTGCCCGGCCAATGGTAGGCGGAGAGCACGGCTAGGGCATCGTCGGTGAACTCGACGAGGTTGGCGTCGAAATGCGGATTGGTCGCGCGGGCCGTGTAGTGTTTCACGAGCAGCGGGATATCCTCCTTGCGCTGGCTGAGCGGCGGCAACTGCACCGGCAGCGTGGCCACGCGGTAGTAGAGTTCGTCGTGAAACCGGCCTTCTTCCACCAGTTTTTCGAGATCCTCCGTGGTCGAGCAGATGAGCCGGAAGGTGTGCGCCGTGTTGCGGAGCACGCTCACCAGCTCCTTCTGCACGGGGGGCGGGAGGCATTGCACATGCTGCAGGAAGAGCGTGCCGCCCTTGGCCTGCGTCACCCAGCTGCCTCCGGCCCCGTTTTGGCCCAGCAGGCCCTCGCGCAGGTTGGCGTCGGAACTCAGCGAGCAGTCAATCCGCACGAGCTGGGCCTCGGGATTGCCCAAGCTCGCGTGCAACACCTCGGCCACGGCGGTCTTGCCGGTGCCGTTCTCGCCCTGCAGCAGCAGCGGCGAGCGGACCGAGGCCAGCTTTTTAACCTGCTGGACGAGCTTCTTGATCGCGGCGCTCTGGCCGATGATGCGGCTTTCGATGTCGTTGGAATTGAGCCCCGGTGCGAGGCCGGTCGCCGCGCGCTCGGACTGGAACTGCTTGAACTCGATGCCGCGCTTGAGGGTGGCGATAAGCTCGTTCACCCGGAAGGGCTTTTGCAGGTAGTCAAAGGCGCCAAACTTCAAAGCCTGGATGGCGCTCTCGGTGCTGGCGTAGGCCGTCATGATGACGACGACGGCGCTGGGGTCGTATTGCTTGAGCTGTTTGAGCAGCGTGATGCCGTCCATCGGCTTCATGTCGATGTCGGCCAGCACCATGTCGAACTTCTCCTGCTTGTAGCGCGCGAGCGCCTTCTCGCCGTCGGTGGCGAAGGCGGTGTTGAAGCCCGTGGGCTGGATCACCGCCTCCAACATCTCGTGGATGGAGAGGAGGTCATCAACTATCAGGACGGAAGACATCGGGGACCACCCTCCCAAAGAAGGGCCTCAAGTCAACCCAGTGCGCCGCCGGCTTATTGCAGGCCGCCGGCCACCGCACCGAGCTGGAAGATGGGGAGGAACATCGCCATGACGATGCCGCCGACCACCACGCCGAGGAAGACGATGAGGATGGGCTCGATCAGCGAGGTCAGCGAAGCGACCGTCGCCTCGCACTCCACGTCGTAGAAATCCGAGATCTTCGTCATCATGCCGTCCACGTTGCCGGTGGATTCACCCGCCTTGACCATGTGCTTCATCATCGGCGGGAAGAACGGGTTGGCCGCGAGCACCTCGGAAACCTGGCCGCCCTGGCTGACGTGTTTGGCAATCTCGTCGCAGGCGTCCTCGATTTGGACGGTGTTGCTGGCGGCGGCGACGATTTCCAGCGTCCGCAGGATCGGCACGCCGGAACGGATCAGGGTGGCGTAGGTGCGGCAGAAACGGGACAGCGCGATCTTGTGGATGAGGTTGCCGAAGATCGGCGCGCGCACGAGAAACATGTCCTTGTGGCGCCGGCCCTTGGGGGTCGCGACATATTTGCTTACGCCCCAGAAAACCGCGTAGGCGCCGAGACCGATGGCCCACCACCACGCTTTCATGAAATCCGAGAGGTCGATGAGGAACTGCGTGGGCGCGGGCAGCTTGGCGCCGAAGTCGGCGAACATCGCCGCAAACACGGGAATGACGAAAATGAGCAGCACATTGACCAGTGCGACCGCGAGGCCGATGACGGCGATCGGGTAGGTCATGGCCGATTTCACCTTCTTGGTGAGCTTGACGGATGCCTCGAAGTAGCTGGCCACCTTGCCCAGGATTTCCGCGAGGCCGCCGCTCGCCTCACCGGCCTCGATCATCGAGACGAAAAGCGTGTTGAAGGAGTTGGGGAACTTCTTGACCGCCGAGGAGAAGGAATTGCCGGAGGAGATGTCGGCCCGCACGTCGCGGATGACAATGCGGAAGCACTGGTCCTCGGTCTGGTCCTGCAGGGCCTCCAGGCACTGCACCAAGGGGAGGCCCGCCGTAAGCAACGAGGCCAGCTGCTGGGTGAAAATGGCCAGTTCCCCGAGGGGCAGCTTGTATTTCTTGGACTTCTTTTCGAGCGCCTTGAGCTTGGCGAGGGACTGAGCGGCAGTGACGCTGGAACGACCCTTGGCTGCATCCGCGCGCTGGGCGGCACTTTGACCAGACGACGGGGAGATGATGGCCATGGTGCGCATGCAAACAATCCGGCTGGACGCGCGCAATCCCATTTCCGGCAATAGTCCGTAAAAAACGGCAGGCTTGACCGGTCCCGGCCGCCCGCGAAGCTGCCGGACAGCCTGCGGGTGTAGTTTAGTGGTAAAACTCCGCTCTTCCAAAGCGGTATCGTCGGTTCAATTCCGTCCACCCGCTCCATCCTGCGCCGTCGGCGGGCGCAGGCTTCACTCCACCCGCCAGGGCCAGCGCACGCAGCCCTCGATGTCGCGGATGAGGGCAAAATCGGTCTTCCCCTTCAACACGAAGGCCAGCACCTCGGTCTCCGCCGGCAACCAAGCGCGCGCCGCGTGCCAGCTCCGGCCGGAAACATAAACATCGTCCACCAGCAGCACCCTGCGCCAAGCGCCAAGATCCGGCGCCGGGGCCAGCAGCTGCGGCGCGTCATACCTCGGCGCGTTGGCTTCGTCCCGGTAGTTGAGCGCGATCAATTTCAGGCCGATGCCGAGGTGCTGGGCCACCAAGGCCGCCGGCACCACGCCGCCCGCGGCAATCCCCACCACCCCGTCGATGCCGGCGGGAAACCGCCACGCTTGCAGGCGACGGACAATCTCCTCAAACGCCACCGGCGTCATCACGGGCGGCCGCCAGCGGTTTGGGATAGAGTTTCCGCAGGGCATAGTTCACCGCGGCCAGCACCATCAGGCCCGGGAGGGCGTTGCGGAGCGAACCCAGCATAAAGGCCGACGGCGCGCCGAGGTCGCCAAAAACCGCCAGCAGCGCCTGCAGGCCGGTGGCGGCCAGCTTCGCGACGAGATACCCCGCCGGCGCGATCAACCAGAGCGTCGGGCGGCGGCGCACCGCCCACCACACGAAAACGGCGAACACCGTCAGCTCAAAGCTCAGCACGCCAATCCAGCGCAGGGCCGGCAGCCCGGTCAGCGCCAGGTTAAGTGCCGGGGCAAACAGCGCGACCACGAGACCGAGCCGCAGGCCGTGGAGATAGACCGCCACGAAGGCCGTCCAGAACATCGGCAGCAGGTGAGCACCAAGCGGCCGGCTCCCCGACCATGGCACCACATGCACCAGGAACGGCACCAGCCACGCCACGGCCAGCAGCACGACCGTCTCTCGCGCGGACGCGCGCCTGAAAAAATCCCGGGATGAAACCGTCGCGGCACTGAAACTCATGCCGCGAAAAATACGGCGCGACTCCCGCACGGCAATCCGCAAACTCCCTGCAAACACCTTGAACCTGATCCTGTTCACCCCCGAGGAAACCACGCGTCCGCTGCCCCGGACCGATGCGCGCGCGCGGCACCTGCTCGATGTTCTCCAGCGACGGCCGGGCGACACCTTCGATGCCGGGTTGCGCGACGGTCCGCGGGGCAAGGGCACCGTCGTGGCGGTCGCGGCCGACACCATCATCTTGAATTTCACCTGGGGCGAAGTCCCGCCGCCGCCCGACCCCATCACGCTGCTGATCGGGCTGCCCCGGCCGCAGACCGCGCGGAAAATCCTTCGCGAGGCGACGACGCTCGGGGTCGCGGCGTTGCACTTTGTGCAAACGGACCGGGGCGATGCGGCCTACGCCGCAAGCAGCCTTTGGACCGACGGCGAATGGGAACGGCATCTGGTCGGCGGCGCCGAGCAGGCCTTCTGCACGCGGCTGCCGGCGGTGAGCCACGGTCTGGCGCTCGCCACCGCGCTCGCCGCCCTGCCCGCCGGCGATCACCGGCTAGCGCTCGACAACTACGAGGCGGCCCGGCCGCTCTCGCTCGCCGCTCCGGACACGGCCGGTCCGCTCATCCTCGCCTTCGGCGCCGAACGCGGCTGGTCGGCCGCGGAGCGCACCCGCTTGCGCACGGCCGGCTTCGACCTCGTCCATCTGGGAACGCGGGTGCTGCGGCTTGAAACCGCGGTCATCGCCGCGCTGGCCGTCGTCAAGTCCCGCCGGGGAGCAATGTAGCGCGGCGAAAAAAAACGACGGTGGGCTGGTGCGCGCCCTTGCCGAGCCGCTTCACCACCGACCACCCGGACGGGCTGAGTGTGACCGCGCCCGGCATTTCAAAAACAATCACCGGGTCGGGGTGCTCCGCGAGCACCACTTCCAGCCGTGCAAACAACCGTGGCGCCACGTCTTCGATCAGCTCGTAGGGCGGATCGATAAAGACGAGATCCGGCGGTGCGGCCTCGGACCACGGCACACGGACCGCATCCCCGGCGGACACCTGCAACGGCCCCACCCCGGTCTTCATGCTGCGGCCGACCGCCTCGATGTTGCGCCGCAAACACGCCAGCGCCTTGGGGCTTTGCTCGACAAACACCCCGCCGGACGCCCCCCGGCTGAAGGCTTCAAGGCCGTAGCCGCCGCTGCCGGCAAACAGGTCCAGAAACCGCGCGCCCGGCACCCGCGCCGCGAGGCTGGAGAACACCGCCTGCCGCATGCCATCGGTCGCCGGCCGCACCGCATCGCCCTTGGGCACCACCAAGCTGATCCCCCGGGCCTTGCCGCCGCTGATTCGCATGCGCGCAGCCAAAAGCCGTCCGCGCCGGAGGCAAACGCGAAAGCCGGCGCCAAATTCCCGTTGCAGCTCAAAGGAAAGCCCATCTGGTTAGGAACCTAATTAGTTGCACCCGGGCGGTCGGCGACGGTTTGCCCGGCACTGCAATGCCTTCACCGTGTCTGCCCTTTCCCTGCAAACTGTCTTACCACGTTTCTCCGCCTTCGGCGCGGCGCTGCTGCTGTGCGCCGTCTCCGCCGCGGCCGAGCGCAACCTCTGGCCGTTCACGGTCGAGCGGACGGATGCCGCCGGCCGGCCGGAGGAATCGCAGGCCCTCGGGCCGTTGTTTTTTCACCGGTCCACGGAGGATGGCGGCAGTTACACCGGGCTGCGGCCGCTTTACTTGGAGCGCAAAAACGCCGCGGGCGAGCCGGTCGAGTCCACCTTGCTCTACCCGCTCTACATCCGCCGGCAGGATGCGACCACCGCCAGCTGGAGCGTGTTCAACCTGATCAACCACTCCGCGCCGAAAAATCCTTCGGCCGAGGGAGTCCGTGCCTTCGACGTATGGCCGTTTTATTTTTCGCGGGCCACCGGTGCGCCGGATTCCTCCTACCGCGCGCTTTTTCCGGTCGCAGGCACGATCAAGCATCGCTTCGGCCAGGACCGGCTGAGCTGGGCGCTCTTTCCCCTCTATTGGCGCACGACCAAAGACGAGGTCACCACGACCTCGATGCCCTGGCCCTTTGTCCGGCACAGCGAAGGCGACGGCCATCGCGGTTTCGCCCTATGGCCGCTGGCCGGGCGGGCCGAAAAGCCGGGCAGCTATCGCCGCCAGTATTTCCTCTGGCCGTTGATCTACAAAACGGAAACCGGCCTGGCCGACCCGCAGCCGGCCGTCCGGCAGGGATTTCTGCCTTTTTACACACTCGAATCGTCGCCGGAAAGCCGCAGTGAAAACTACCTCTGGCCCTTCTTTGGTTACACCCGGCAGTCCGCACCGGCGCCCTACCGTGAAGTCCGCTATTTCTGGCCGCTGCTCGTGCAGGGCCGGGGTGACGACCGGCAGGTCAACCGCTGGGCGCCTTTCTACAGCCATTCCCTGCGCAAGGGCGTCCACAAGACCTGGCTCGGGTGGCCGCTTTTCAAGGAACAACGCTGGTCGGACGGGGATCTCGTCCGCACCCGTCATCAGGTTTTGTTTTTCCTCTACTGGTCAGAAACACAGCAGAGCGCGACGCGGCCGGACCTGCCGGCCGCCAACAAAACCCACGTATGGCCGCTGCTCAGCGCGTGGGACAACGGCGCCGGCCGGCAGCAGGTCCAGTTTCCCAGCCCGCTCGAGGTGTTTTTCCCGCACAACGACAAGGTCCGCCAGCTCTACACGCCGCTGTTGGCGCTCTACCGGTTCGACCGTCGCGGACCGGATGAAGTGCGCACATCGCTGCTGTGGAACGCCATCACCTGGCACCGCCGGCCGGAGGGCCGGGCCTTCCGGATCGGTCCGCTGTTCAGCAACACCGCCGGCCCCGCCGAAGGCCGGCGCATCGCGCTCGGCCACGGCCTGATCGGATTCCGGCAGTTGCCGGGAAGCACAGGCTGGCGCATGTTCCTGTTCGATTTTCCCCAGCACACCGGCCAGCCTGCTGCGCCGGCCGACCAACACCATGAAACCCATCCTAGCCGTCCTTGAGGGCATCGGCGACACCGTGCTGCTGCTGGTGCGGACGCTCCGCCATGCGCCGGCCCTGCCGCGGCAGTGGCCGCGCTTCGTCGACCAGTGTTACCAGATCGGTTACGCCACGCTGCCCATCGTCGCGATCCTGAGCTTTTTCATCGGCGGGGTGCTCGCCCTGCAGGCCGGCTACAGCATGTCGAACTTCGGCGCCAAGGAGTTCATCGGCTCGCTGGTCGGCCTCTCGATGGCCCGCGCCCTCGGCCCGGTGATGGTGGCCGTGCTCGTCGCCGGCCGGGTGGGCTCCGCCATCACCGCCGAACTCGCCAGCATGAAGGTTTACCAGGAAGTGGACGCCCTGGTGACCATGAACATCCCGCCCGAGCGCATCCTCGTGCTGCCGCGCCTCGCCGCGGTGCTGGTGATGATGCCGGTGCTCGCCATCATCGCCAACCTGGTCGGCTGGTTCGGCGGCGCGCTGGTCGCCCACACCGTGGACTTCATCGCGCTGGAGCCGGACAAGTATTTCGAAACGCTCCGGCGTTACACGAAGTTTGAGGATGTCTCCGACGGGCTTGTGAAGGCGGAGGTGTTCGGCTTCGTGGTGGTCCTCGTGTGTTGCAGCATCGGCCTGCGCACCCGCGGCGGCCCGCGTGAGATCGGCGCGTCCGTCACGAAGGCGGTCGTCACCTCGCTCATCCTCATCCTGGTGCTCGATTACTTCCTCACCAAGGCCCTGCTCTGACCCGCCATGTCCACCTGCCACCAGACCCGCAACCCCTTCAGCGAAACCGAATCCCCGGCCGTCGGCGTGACCTGCGAGCAGCTCTCGAAGCGTTTCGGCTCCCTTGAGGTGCTGAAACAGATCGACCTGCGCATCGAGCCGGGGGAAATCTTCGTGCTCATGGGGCCGAGCGGCTCGGGCAAAAGCGTGCTCCTGAAACATATCGTCGGCTTGGAGCGGCCGAGCTCGGGCAAGGTCACGGTCGGCGAATTCGACGCCGCCGACGCCACCACCCGCGAGCGGGTCCGCATGGCGCTGGTGTTCCAGGCCGGCGCGCTCTTCAACTCGCTCACCGTTTACGACAACCTCGCCCTCTACCCCCGCGAGCACCGCCTCGCCAGCGAGGCCGGCATCCGCGAGAAGGTCATGCGCGCGCTGCAGATCCTGTCCCTCGAGGACGCCGCCGGCAAATACCCCTCGCAGCTCTCCGGCGGCATGCGCAAGCGCGTCGCCATCGCCCGCGCCCTCGTCATGGAACCCCAGCTGATGCTCTACGACGAGCCCACCAGCGAGCTCGACCCGGTGATGGCCGCCACCATCAGCGAGATCATTGCCACGCTGAAGGACGAATACCACGTCACCTCCATCGTCGTCTCCCACGACCGCGACCTCGCGCTCAACATCGCCGACCGCGTGGGCATCCTCATGGAGGGCCGCCTCGCCGTCGTCGCCACGCCGGCCGAGCTGCGCTCGCCCGCGGACGAACGCGTGGCCGATTTTCTCAATCCGAAGATCAATCTCAAGCAGCCCCGTTTCCGGGCGCTGGCCACCTGACCCTCCGATTCACCCAAACATTCCGCCATGACCACCACCCAAAACACCGCCCGCGTCGGGCTATTCTTCCTCCTCGGTCTCGCCCTCATCTGGGTCAGCTACGAGACCCTCGGCGACGGCAACGCCCTCAAGAGCCGCGGCTACAACCTCGTTGCCGGCTTCGACAACCTGAAGGAACTCAAGGCCGGCGACGATGTGCGCATGGCCGGCGTCCGCATCGGCCTGGTCGAGTCCACCCGGCTCGCCGGCCAGCGGGCCGAGGCCGTGCTGCGCATCGATCCCGCGGTCAAGATCGCCGGCGACGCCACCGCCATCATCGCCACGGCCGGCCTGCTCGGCACGAACTACATCGCCGTGGACCTCGGCAGCACCAACGCACCGCCGCTCGCCGCCGGCGCGGAAATCCGCACGCAAACCTCGCCCGACCTGAACACCATCATGACCCAGCTGGGCGAGCTCGGCACCAAGCTGGAAGGCGCGCTCGGTTCCATCAGCTCCGTCATGGGCGGCAAGGAGGGCGAACCGGGCCTGTTCCAGCGGCTCGACACGCTGATCGCGGAAAACAGCGCCAAGGTGGACGTCACCATGAACAACCTGCAGGAAATCACCACCAAGGTGAACCGCGGCGAAGGCACCCTCGGCAAGCTCATCAACAACCCGCAACTGCACGACGACCTGCTCGCCTCCGTCGGCGAACTCAAGGTGGCCGCCGGCGATGCGCGCAACTTCATGAGCGAGGCCCAGACCCTCGTCGCCCAGGTCAAGTCCGGCCAGGGCACCCTCGGCACGCTCATCTACGACGACCAGGCCGGCAACGACATCAAGGCCGTCGCCGCCAACCTGCGGGAACTCTCCGACAAGCTGGCGAAAGGCGAAGGCACCCTCGGCAAGCTGCTCAACGACGACGGCCTCTACCGGGAGGTGCAGGGCACGCTCCGCAAGGCCGACCGCGCGCTCGACGGCATGGGCGACTCCGGCCCCATCACCGCCGTCGGTGTCGTGGCCGGCGCGTTGTTCTGATCAACCGACCAAGTTCGCCCTGATGTAGTCGAAGCTCTGACGGAGCGAGTCGAAGGGGTCGCCCGGGCAGGTGTCCTGCTCGACGATGAACCATTCGCAGCCGCCGGCCTCGGCTTCGGCGATGATGCGGGCAAACGGCAGCGTGCCGGCGCCGACTTCGCACCAGGTGTGCTTGTTCTCCGCGGTGAAGCCGTAGTCCTTGAGGTGCATGCAGGTCTGCCGGCCGCGAAGCCGGCGCACCCACTCCACCACATCGCCGCCGCCGTAGTGGATCCAGAAGGTGTCAATTTCCGCGCTCAGGTTTTCCGACGCGGTCTGCGCATAGATGTATTCGAGCACCGGCGCGCCGCGGAATTTCACAAACTCGATGGCGTGGTTGTGGTAGCCCAGCTGCAGGCCGGCGGCGCGAAACTTCGCGCCCGCCGCATCGAGCTTGCGCACGAGCGTCTCCACGTGTGCGGCGTCGGTGAAATTAATCCCTGCGGGATAGGGATAGGCCGTGAACCGGCAGCCCAGCCGCTGCAGCCGCGCGATGGCCTGCTCCGGCTCGTCCAGAATCTGCTGCGAGGGCTCGTGCGTCGCGCAGATGGCAAGGCCTTCGCCGCGCAGGATCGCGACGACTTCCGCATCGGGAATCGGGCCGATGCCGCTCACCTGCACGGCCGGGTAGCCGATGGCGCGCAGCTTGGCCGCCGTCTGTTTCAGACCGGCGGCATCGCGGCAATGATCCCGGACGGTGTAGAGCTGGGCGGCGACTTGGGAGATTTTCATGGGCGATGGGCGGGATTGTAGGGCGGGGTCTCCGAACCCCGCCGGTGATCATTGTTCGTTGCCGGGCGGGGTCTCCGAACCCCGCCCGTGATAAATGTTAGTT
>JAHCLN010000095.1 GCA_026125215.1 Opitutaceae bacterium | reverse complement strand
CATGGAACAAATCCGCGCCCTCGTGGCCGCCGGCGTGGACGCCCTGCTGGTCGAGACCATCTTCGACACGCTCAACGCCAAGGCCGCTCTCTTCGCCATCGAGTCTGTCTTCGAGGAAACCGGCACGCGCGTGCCCGTGATGATCAGCGTGACCATCACCGACGCCTCCGGGCGCACGCTCTCGGGCCAGACCATCGGCGCCTTCTACCACAGCATCCGCCACGCCCGCCCCTTCTCCGTCGGTATCAACTGTGCGCTCGGCGGTGCCGCGATGCGCCCCTACGTCGAAGAACTCGCCGGAATCGCCGAGTGCTACGTCACCTGCTACCCCAACGCCGGCCTGCCCAATGCCTTCGGCGGCTACGACGAGACGCCCGCCGACATGGCCGCCGTCCTCGGCGAGTTTGCCCGCGCCGGCTTCGTCAACCTCGTTGGCGGCTGCTGCGGCTCCACGCCGGACCACATCCGCGCCATCGCCGCCGCCGTGAAAGGCCGGCCGCCCCGCGCCCCAGTCAGCGCCGCCCCCGCCCTCCGCCTCAGCGGCCTCGAACCCCTCGTCATCGCCTGAACATGATCAGCCACGGAGACACGGAGCCCGCGGAGCGGACATTCGGAAGGCCCGCCAATCTATTCTCCGTGTCTCCGCGTCTCTGCGGCCAATTCCAGCAACCGTGACCCAATCCGCCTCCAATTTCATCGTCATCGGCGAGCGCACCAACATCACCGGTTCGCCGAAGTTCGCCAAGGCCCTCAAGGCCGGCGACTGGGACGCCTGTCTCGCCATCGCGAAGCAGCAGGTGGAGAGCGGCGCCAACATCCTCGACATCAACGTGGACGAGGCGCTGATCGACGGCGAGGCGACGATGGTGAAGTTCCTCAACCTCATCGCCGCCGAGCCCGACATCTGCCGCGTGCCCATCATGCTCGACTCGTCGAAGTGGAGCGTGCTCGAGGCCGGCCTCCGGTGCCTGCAGGGCAAGGGCATCGTCAACTCCATCTCCCTCAAGGACGGCGAGGCCGAGTTCCTCCGCCGCGCCGGCCTCCTCCGCCGTTACGGCGCGGCCGCCGTCGTGATGGCCTTCGACGAACAGGGCCAGGCCGCCACGCGCGACGAGAAGGTTCGCATCTGCACCCGCGCCTACCGGCTCCTCACCGCGCAGGCCGGCTTCCCGGCCGAGGACATCATCTTCGATCCCAACATCCTCACCGTCGCCACCGGCATCGAGGAGCACAACAACTACGCCGTCGATTTCTTCGAGGCCACGCGGATCATCAAGGCCACCCTGCCCGGCGCGCGCGTGAGCGGCGGCGTCTCCAACGTCTCCTTCTCCTTCCGCGGCAACAACCCCGTGCGCGAGGCGATGCACACAGCCTTCCTCTACCACGGCATCCGCGCCGGGCTCGACATGGCCATCGTCAACGCCGGCATGCTCGGCGTCTATGACGAGATCGAGCCCACCCTGCGCGGACTCGTGGACGACGTGCTCCTCAACCGCAGCCCCGAGGCCACGGAGCGGCTCATCACCCACGCCGAATCCCTCAAGGCCGCCGCCAGTTCAATCGAAAATCGAGAATCCAAAATCGAAAATATCGAGACGTGGCGTTCCGCCACCGTCGAAGCGCGCCTCAGCCACGCGTTGGTCAAAGGCATCGACACTTTCATCGAGCAGGACACCGAGGAGTGCCGGCAAAAACTCCCGCGTCCACTCGACATCATTGAAGGCCCGCTCATGGACGGCATGCGCGTCGTCGGCGACCTCTTCGGCGCCGGCAAGATGTTCCTCCCGCAGGTCGTAAAGTCCGCCCGCGTCATGAAGAAGGCCGTCGCGTATCTTCAGCCGTTTATGGAGGCGGAGAAGCTGGCCAAGCGGTCAGCGGTCAGCAATCAGCCTTCAGCTCAAGCTGACAGCTCGGCGCCAACCGATTCGGCCGGGCGAATCGTGTTGGCGACGGTGAAAGGCGACGTCCACGACATCGGCAAAAACATCGTCGGCGTCGTGCTCGCCTGCAACAACTACGAGGTCATCGACCTCGGCGTCATGGTGCCCTGCGAGAAGATCCTCGCCATCGCGCGGGAAAAGCAGGCCGACATCATCGGCCTCTCCGGGCTCATCACCCCCTCGCTCGACGAGATGGTGCACGTGGCCAAGGAGATGACGCGCGAAAAATTCACCGTGCCGCTCCTCATCGGCGGCGCCACCACCAGCCCCGCGCACACCGCCGTCAAGATCGCCCCGGAATACGTCTCCGGCGTCGTCCACGTCCTCGACGCCTCGCGCGTGGTCAACGTCGTCTCCGCCCTGCTCAGCCCCGACCAGAAACCCGGCTACCTCGCCGAGGTCGGCACCAAGCAGGAAAAGCAACGCGAGGACTTCGCCGCCCGGCGCAACCGCCGCCCCCTGCTCCCCCTCGCCACCGCCCGCGATCGGCGTCAGAACTTCAATTGGTCGGAAGTTGATATTCCCCAGCCGGAGTTTTTGGGGACGCGGGTGTTTTCGTCGGCTGAAGCCGACGAAAGCTTACCGCTTAAAGCTTACAGCCTATCGCTCGATGAAATCTCCGATTTCATCGACTGGGGCCCCTTTTTCAGCGCCTGGGAACTCCACGGCCGTTTCCCCGACATCCTGACCGACGCGGTCGTCGGCACCGAGGCCACCAAGCTCTACGCCGACGCGCAGGCGATGCTGCAGCGCATCATCGCCGAAAAGCGCTTCACCGCCAAGGCCGTCATCGGCTTCTGGCCCGCCAACTCCGTCGGCGACAGCGTCGAGGTGTATGCCGACGAAACGCGCTCACGCATCCTGCACACTTTTCATTTTCTCCGTCAGCAGTTGGAGAAACCGGCCGACCAGTTCAACCACTGCCTCGCCGACTACATCGCGCCGAAGGACAGCGGCCGGCTTGATTACCTTGGCGGCTTCGCCGTCACCGCCGGCCACGGCGTCGAGGAATTCGCCGCGGAGTTCCGCGAAAAACTCGACGACTACCACGCGATCATGGCCCAGGCCCTTGGTGACCGGCTCGCCGAGGCGCTGGCCGAGCTGATGCACAAAAAGGCCCGTGATTTCTGCGGCTACGGGAAGACTGAGAACCTGGAGATGAAAGACATCATCCGCGAAAAATACCGCGGCGTCCGTCCCGCCCCCGGCTACCCGGCTTGTCCCGACCACACGCAAAAACCCCCGCTCTTCGCCCTCCTAAACGCCACGGCCGCTACCGGCATCAGCCTGACCGATTCGAATGCAATGTCCCCCGCCAGCAGCGTCAGCGGCTTCTACCTGAACCACCCCGACTCCAAATATTTTGCGGTAGGCAAACTCGCCAAAGATCAGGTCGAGGACTACGCCATCCGCACCGGACAGCCCATCGCAGAATCAGAGAAGTGGCTCGCCCCCTATCTGGATTATTGAGCTGAGAAAGCCTGTCAGCCGAAGCTATGGCGAAGACTGATGGCTTGCGCCCTATTTGGACTACTACCCGAAGTAAATCGCCACCGGCATCACGTTGACTGACGCAGCGCGGCAGCGCGAAGATGGTCAAACCGCAGGTTTGTCCCCGAAGGGGTGACTCATCGCGGATGCCCTTAGGGGCAGCGGGAGTCACAAACAAACGCGATGTCCCCCGCCAGCAGCGTCAGCGGCTTTTACCTGAACCACCCCGATTCCAAGTATTTCGCCGTCGGCAAACTCGGCAAAGATCAGATCGAAGACTATGTTGTGCGGAAGGCAGTCCCGGTTGCCAAATCCGAGAAGTGGCTTGCTCCGTATCTTGACCACTGAAATTTGACTGCAGGCTCTCTTGCCCTGCGGCTTCGAAATGCAACTGGGCTTGCCACAGTGACCACGCTACACAAATGAAAGCGTTTTATTGTCTATCGAAAATAAGGAATTCCCTCGGAATCCTTAGAACAAATTTGTTGTTACCTACAGGCAGGTCTGGCTCGGGAGGTTCGTAAAATAGGGAGTATCCGTGCGCGGTTGAAATTTGTCGCGCTATGAAAAGCCCCATTCCCATTCCCTCTGGATTTTCGGCAATTCCGTTCGGGCCACGAACATTTTTCTCAAATATCTTTTCCCTAAACTCTGGGACAACGGTTTTGCCATACGACGAAACCGAAATCGACAACGCATCTCTTTGGAGACTTAGCTCGACGTAAATCGTGCGTCCTCGGTATGAATACTTGATAGCGTTATCTAGGAGAATAAGAGGGAGAAACTGGATTGAGTTGTAGGCCCTCACCGACACAACGTTCCCATGTCCTAGGAACTCGATTGAAGCCTTCTCGGAGTGCGCCCTAGGCTCGAAAAGTTTTACCATCCGATACCAGAATCCAGTCAGCGAAGATAAGTTTTGCTGTCCATAGGTGATAGCCGATGGATTGGCGATAATGTCAGCCAATTCGAGTTGCTCCTGCAGCAGATTGATAGACGCAAACAGATTCCGTGCCGTTAGGTCCGCAGTGTTGAGTTTCTCTTCAAAAGTCCGTCCGGGAGCACCATCAATTAGGCGCTCACACCAACTCAGGACAACCCCAACACTTGTTCGAATGTCATGGTAGTGGGCTACGCTATCTTTAGCCCCATCGTTTGTTGCAGAGAGGAAGACACTATGACCTTGTTGGAGCGCGCCGATACCGGCTTGGAGCTGTTCCTCCGATACCACATATTGCCTGAGTGCCTTCCTCCTCTCACCTGAGATAAGGCTGTTCTTCTCAGATACAATCAGACCATTGAGCACGATTTTTCGTTGCCCGAGATTTACGGGATAGCAGGAAAAACCATTAGCACAGACTCTGTGGGAAGAAATACTGCCGGCGAATCCCACACACTCGCGCGACTTACACTTGTCGCGGCAATATTTTGGTTGCTCACGATCACGCCCGTCATGCAGTGCACCGTTTGACGCGAAAGGGAAAGGGCTGACGCACTTAAGAAATTGATCAAACGTCTCCAATGGCTAGCCCGCAAGTTTTAGGATGACCTGAACAATGATCCAAGCAGTTGAAATTATGTCTTTTCCTGCTGAGAGCAGGCCTCGAACATCACTCTCTGTGAGTTTCCGCTTCTTCGTAGCAGCCTCTGATAGTGCAGACTCCAATTTCCCAATGGTCCCTTCGTCAAGTCCTTGGGCTTTAAGGTAGCTCGCAAGATTTTGCCAATAGTGTTCAATCGTAAACCTCTCTCTTAGCAGAGAATCGATTCGAGCTTTCGCTGTCAGCATATCTATGGGTTTCCCGAGATAGTCATCGGCTATTTTCCAGAACTTCTCTTGGCGCAAATCGAATTTCTTGCCCGAAAAAGCGATCACAATTTGGGCCGGATTAACCGACTTTAGGTGTTCAAGCACACCTAGCCCGTCATTCATTGAAACCCCCTCTGAGCAGATATTGTGAATGTCCAAAATAATGATATCGAATTGTCCTTCTTCCAAGCCACGAAGCGTCTCGAGTTTTTCCCAATGCTGGATGTTGTAGCCTTCTGATCGTAACCGTTCCACCGGGAACGCCGTAACGTCATCGTCAATCACAAGGATCTTTGCTCTTCTCTTTGCCTCTTCAAGTGGGAGAGCCAGCTTCCCTTTGATATCAGCGAGACTTTGTGGACGAGATTTCCAGAACATTTGAGAGTAGGGAGTTCGGGTGTAGATATGCAGGAATGATGTGAGATTGCGAGACAACACACCTAGACATTTTCCGCGCAACGATGCAGTCTAAATTCGGAAGATCAGCGATAGTCTCTTCAGCGAACTACGTCACCCGCGCTGCTTCACCATTTCGATAATCCAGATCAGGGCGAAGGGGACATGCCAGCAATAGACGGGGACAGGCCGCAGATTGTTAATTACTGGCGCTACACTCGCAGGAATGCAAACGCTTCACGGAAGGTCTGGCGGCCGCCGGTCTCCACGTTGCGGCCGTGGCCGACGATCACGCGGTCGAAATCCCATTCCAAGATGCGGTCCAGCGAGGCGCGCACCGCGGGCTTGTCCCGCATCAGCGCTTTCTCCAGCCGCGTCGGACCAAAACGGTTCCACGCGCCATACGCCCGCATCATCAGCGCAAACCAGCCCGGACCGTCGGGACCGAAGTTGAAAGCGAGATCGGCCAAAATCAGGCTGCGCGAATCCGGGTGGAAGAACACGACCTCGTTCATCCGCGGCATGCCGCGCACGAGGTGCTGCTCCAGCCGGCCGGTCCAGTCGGGGTGCGGGACATCGGACAGCTCCGCGCCGAAGCGCACATCCGGCCGCTGCGCCGCCAGGCCGGGTGCGGCGTGGAAGAGCGCCGCGGGCTGCTCCGCCTGAAACTCGCGCAGGCACTCGTCGTGCCAGAGGTTCGGCCCGACCACGTGGCGCACCGCGCCGAGCGCCGCCAGCTCCCCGCGCAGCGCCGGCGTCATCGGCACGGGTGAATGCACCCAGAGCCCGCCGCCGGCGAGGCGCACGACCACGATCTGCCGGCCCAGCGGCAGACCCATGGCGCGATACGGCACGCGGCAGACCCAAACATCGGGATGGAGCGGTTGGAGCAGGGTTACGGGCAAAGGAGGGCTGGTTTTGCAGTGTTTCCGTCGTCGGCGTCCGGATTCAGGCGGTCAATTTGCCGGGTAGCCGGGGATGCTTTGGCCCAGCACAATGTCGCGGGTGACGCGCCAGGTGCCGGTCCCGTCTTTTTGCGGCGAGGTCAGGCCGGAGCCACCGCGACCTTCGAGGCGTTGCCGGTGGCGAGCCGTCAGGCGCGCATCGTCCTCGAATTGCACGTCGTCGATGTAATAGGTGCAGCGGCCCGGCTCGATGACATGCAGGTGGATGTGCTCGGGTTCATCCGAGCCCGGATAGCCGCCGGGGCGGATGGTTGCGAAGCGATAACGGCCGGCCGCGTCCGTGCGCGCCCACGCGCGGAGGCGGCCGTGATGAAACGCCGAACGGCCACGGAAGCGCCCGTCCGGCGGATAAACACCCGTCGCATCGGTGTGGTAGGCGTAAACCAGGATGCCCGGCGCGGGCCGGCCGCGGCTGTCGCGCACCACGCCTTCGAGCACGAGCGGCTCGCCCGGCTCTGTCGCTGGCGCGATGCGGACGCTGGAACCGAATTCCTGCGGCTGACCCTGAAAGACCGCATCGCACCCCTCGCAGGGTCCGCCGACAATCGGCTCGTGGCGGCTCTGCGCCACGACCGCCGCGAGCACCAGTCCCAACCCCACCGCCATGCCTGCCACCCATTTTTGCATGAGCCTTGGTAGGAGCGCCGTGCTGCCGGCGCAAGCCGGGGCGGATGGACCGCCCAAGCCGGAGGGTTGCTGGGCGCGGTAGCCGGCCCGATCGGTTTACTCCACCCGCAAACGGGCGAACCGCTTCAGCTTGAGCGCACGGTCGAAATCCTTGTCGCAGTGCAGCAGTCGGCTGTCGGTCGCCTCTGCCATCGTCAAAATCAACAGATCGGGCATGCGCAGGACCACGCCGGCCGCATGCAGGACGGCAGCGTGCCCGGCGGCCCGCTCCCACAAGTCGTCCGGCGGTTCAATCCACCGCGTGGCAGCGCGAATATTTTCCAAGTGCTCCCGCTCTTCCGGACTGCGAAATCCGACCACCAGCTCCAGCCAGATCATGGGCGCAAGCGCCGCCCGGTCGTCCTGCATCGCACGGGTCAGGCGCTGCAGCAGAGCCGGAGCCAACCGGCTGCGGTGATGATCTATCCAGACCGAGCTATCGACGAGGAGGATTGAGGACATGGTTTTTCTCGTAGCTGCCCTCGATCTCTTCGTTGGTCGGCACATTCGGGAATTTGCCGGCAGCGGCCAGCACGCGTTCCACCGCCTTTTTCCGCAGCAGCTCCCGGAGGGCCAGATCGATCACCTCGGTCTTGGTCTCCACGCCATATTCGGCCATGGCCTCCTCGACCTTCTTGGCGTCAATATCCAGTGTCATTTTCATGCCATACTATCTGGATCGTTTTGTCTGGATGACAAGCCCGGCTTTGTCTGGCCGCCCGAAGCGGCGAGGTGGCAATCTTGGGCGCCACGCCCGTCAAGCGGCCCCGGGCGATGCCTCCCCGCCGGGCCGAGACACCAGCCACAGGCCCGCGCAGGTGAACGCCGCGTTGATCAGCAGCAGCTCGAAGCCGGGCACATAGCCGCCGAGGAACGCGGCGGAGTGGGTCTTGAACACCCAGGCGAGCACGGGCGACAGCAGGCAGACGACCGGCACCAGCCGGTCCCGCACCGGCCGGCGCGTGGCCAGCCCGAAGGCATACAGCCCGAGCAGCGGACCGTAGGTGTAGCCGGCTACCTCGAAGACCTTTTGGATGATGCTGGCGTTGTCCAACGCGCCGAAGGTGATGATGAGCAGGGCCAGCGCCACCGTCACGCCGAGGTGCACCAGCTGCCGGGTGCGCCGGGCCGCCGCCCCGGCGTCGGGCCCCATGCGCAGGAAATCCACGCAGAATGACGTGGTGAGCGCCGTGAGCGCGCTGTCCGCGCTGGAGTAGGCCGCCGCCACGAGCCCGACCACGAACAGCACGGCGGCGGCGGTGCCGAGATGCCCACCGAGGGCCAGCGCGGGATAGAGCCGGTCGCCCGTCACCGCGGGATCGAGCCCGATCTGCGCGGCAAAGTGATACAGCACCGCGCCGAGCGAGAGAAACAGCAGGTTGGCGCCGATGAACACGACGCTGAACCAGAACATGTTTCGCTGCGCCGCGCCGAGGCTGCGGCAGGTGAGGTTTTTCTGCATCATGTCCTGGTCGAGTCCCGCCATGGCGATGGTGATGAACATCCCGGCAAGGACCTGCTTCGGCAGGAACCGCGGATCGCGCCAGTCGTCGAGGAAGAGCCATTGCGAATACCCGCTCGTGCGGATGTGGTCCACGAGCGCGCCCACGGACCAGCCGAGCTGCGTCTTCACCGTCCACAGCGTCGCCACCACGGCGAGCAGCAGGGCGGCGGTTTGCAGGGTGTCGGTCCAGATGAGGGTGCGGATGCCGCCGCGGAAGGTATAGACCCAGATGAGCAGCACCGTGCCGAGCACCGAGACCCAGAACGGGAGACCCAGCGCGGCGAAGACGGCCAGGTGCAGCACGAGCGCGACGAGGTAGAGCCGGAAGGCCGACCCGATGAGCCGGCTGAGCAGGAAGAAACCCGCGCCCGTCCGGTGGCTCAGGCTGCCGAAGCGCGTTTCGAGGTAGCCGTAGATCGAGGTGAGGTTGAGCCGGTAGTAGAGCGGCAGGAGGACGTGCGCGATGACGAGATAACCGATGAAATTGCCCGCCACGAACTGCAGGTAGCTGAACTGGTTGGCCGCCACCCAGCCCGGCACGGAGATGAACGTGACGCCGGACAGCGAGGCCCCGACCATGCCGAAGGCCACCACCGGCCACGGGCTGGAGCGCCGCGCGGTGAAAAAGGCGGCGTTGCTGTCGTCGCGCCCCGTGCGCAGCGAAATCCCGATCAGCAGCAGAAAATAGCCGAAGATGATGCCGGCGGCGAGCAACGGACTCATGGAACGGGGCCACTCAGAGAAGGCCGTAAATTGTAAATTAAGGAGCTATTGGACAGCTAACCGAGCGTCGTTTTAGCTGCGCTGTGGCTAGCTCAATCAAAGCAATTGATTTTAATAGAGATAGATATGAATATGGTCATGGCCTCCACTCGGAGATCGAGACCCGTATGTATGTTGGAGCCGGGCAGATAGAGTGCAATCAGGGGTATTAATTTACAATTTACGGCCCCGTTCGCGAAGTTAGCGGAGCTCGAGGAGGACGGCGTTTTGCAGGTGCCGGTTCAGATAGGCGTAGGTGGCGAAGCCGTAGCCGTTGGCCCCCCAGTTGGCGCCCCAGGAGTTTTTGAAGATGAAGGTCGTGTCCTCGATGCGGCCGGTCTCGTTGCTGTAGCCCACCAAGGTCACGGCGTGGCCGTAGCCGGGGATGGGCGCCTGGGAGTTGAGCAGCGCGGCCCGCATGTTGGTGAAGCGCGGCCAGGCCGTGCCGATCGCCACGGGCAGACCGGCGTTGAGCGCATGCACGGCGTTGTTGAGCACGGTGGCGTTGTCGCGTCCCGGCACCACGTGCACCGCCACCTGAGTGCGCTGGCGCGCCGCGGCAATCACCTCCGGCGCCGGCTCCGCCACCTGGTTGGTGGTGCGGCCGATGGTGTTGGGCATCGAGCTTTGCAACGGGATGCCGTAGGTGCGCAGCGCGGTCACGACCTCGGTGAGCGCGAAACCCGCATCGGCATCGTCGCCGGTCAGCTGCTCCGCCCCCGGCCCGGCCCGGCGGATGGTGCGGAGCGTCGCCCAGATGAGATATTCCTCGGACAGTTTCTCCGCCCGGCCGGTGGCCTCGGCGTGCAAAAACTCCAGCGCGCTCACCACCGCGAAAACCGAGCAGCTGGGCCGGCGGCCCTGGTCCTTGACGTGCAGCTCCAGCGCGCGGAATTGCGGCCGCAGGTCCACGCGGTCGCGCACCGCGGCCGGTTGCCCGAATTCACCGAGCAACCGCTCAAACTTCGCCGCCACGGAACCGGCCGGCGGTTTGGCCGGCGCGGCCGGCGCGGGAGGAGGTGCCGCCCGCCGGGCCGCGGCCGCTTTTGCCAGGGCGGCGTCGCTCGCCTGTTCCGCCGCCGGATCATAGCCGAAGGCCGCCTGCAGATCGGGCGCGAGGTCGCGCAGCCGCACCGAGGCCATCCCGCCCGCGTGCGTGATCATCACCGTGCGCGCGGTGACCGAGCGCACACGCACATCGCGGTAAACCGTGTCCCCGACCCGCAATGAATCCAATTCGCTGCCCTCGTGGTAGCGGACCAGCGCGTAGCGCGCGACCGGCTCCGCCGCCGTGCCGGCCGGCACGGCACAGGCCAGCAACCACAGGGCAAGCCGGCGGCACGGGAGAAGGGCGGCGGTCATCCGGGTGATCAATCGGCCCCCAGCCGTAGCGGCGGCGGCGGCCGTTTGCACGAATTTTTGCGGCGTCCCGCTGCGAGTTCGACACCCGCCCGCCCGTAAGATTCGCTGCCCGGATGAACGTCCTGCTCATCGGCGGCACCGGCCTCATCTCCACCGGCATCGTCAAGGCCCTGCTCGCGCGCGGCGCAACCGTCACGGTCTTCAACCGCGGGCGCACCGACGACCGGCTCGGCCCCGCCGTGCGCCGGCTGCAGGGCGACCGCAACGACTTCGCCGCCTTCGAGTCCGCCGTGGCCGCGACCGGCCCGTGGGATGTGGTGATCGACATGATCTGCTTCCGGCC
Source organism: Opitutaceae bacterium (assembly GCA_026125215.1). Classification (GTDB taxonomy): domain Bacteria; phylum Verrucomicrobiota; class Verrucomicrobiia; order Opitutales; family Opitutaceae; genus UBA2377. The sequence continues at coordinate 1,705 of JAHCLN010000095.1, read as the reverse complement.
CGACCAGGCCGAGAGCGACGTGCGCGCCTTCGCCGGACGCTGCGGACACTTTATTTTTTGCAGCACCGTCTGCACCTACGGCAACACGCAGACGATCCTCCCCACCGTCGAGACGACACCGCAGAACCCCCACTCCGCCTACGGCCGCGACAAGGTCGCCTGCGAAAAAATTTTCCTGCGCGCCCACGCCGACGGCAAAATGCCCGTCACCCTCTTCCGGCCCTCGCACACCTACGGGCCCGGCGGCGGCGTCATCAACAACCTCGGCTGGGAACCCACCTTCGTGGACCGGCTCCGCCGCGGTCTCCCGATCATCGTGAGCGGCGACGGCCACGGGCTCTGGCAGAGTGCGTTCTCCGAGGATGTCGGCGTCGGTTTCGCCTTCGCCGCCGGCCGCGCGCGCTGCTTCGGCGAGGCCTACAACATCGTGGGCGGGGAAACCGTGACGTGGGACGACTACACCCGGCGCACCGCGGCCGCCATCGGCGCGCCCGCACCGCGCATCGTCCACATCCCCACCGACCTGCTCCTCGCGCTCGACCGCCCGCGCTTCGCGGCGCTGGAGGAAATCTTCCGCTTCCACGGCGTCTATGCCAACACGAAGCTCATGCGCGACGTCCCCGAATACCGCGCCGCAACCCCCTATGAAGAAGGCGTGCGCCGCACCGTCGCGTGGATGGACGCCCATCAAAAGGTCGTCTCCGCCGACACCGATCCGTGGGAAGACCGTCTCGTGGAGCGGTGGGAACGTTTCGCCGCCGAGACGGCCCAAGCCCTCGCCCCGCGCGGCTGATCACAGCGCCCAGGCCATCGGCTCCGGGCGCGGGAAACCGGAGTTCACCGCCACCGCCCCGCCGCGCTTCATGGAGGTGTCAATGGCTTCGAGGATCTCGACCACATGGGCGGCCTGCGCGCCGGTGGAGGGCTGCGGCCGGCCGGCCTGCATCGCCCTGGCCATTTCCTCCACGCCGCGGGCAAACTCGATGCCCGCGAAGGGTGCTTTCAAATGGGGCACGGGCTCGTAGGGCTGGCCGTAGGGTGCAAAGGCCACCGGCGCGCCGAAGGTTTGAAAATCGCCGAGGTAGATGCTGCCGAGGTCGCCGTTGAGCTCGATGCCGCCGGCCTGCTTGCCGCCGCGCACGTAAAAGTTGGCGGTGAAACGCGCGGTCAGCCCTTCCTCAAACTCCAGCATCGCGGTCACGAAGTCCGGCGTGGTGATGCTGAACTTGCGCCCTTCCTTCGTCACGCGGTCGGGATGGATCACCTTGCCCGCGGCCGTCACGCGGCGCACCGGGCCGAACATCGTGGTGAGCAGGGTGAGCGGATAAACGCCCACATCCCACAGCACGCCCACGGCGTAAAAGGGCTCGGGGTTCGGATGCCAGTCCTCGATGCGGCCGTGGTTGATTTCCGCATAGGCGAGCCGCACGCGGCCGGCCTTGCCGTCGCGCAGGAGCCGCCAGGCCGTCTGCTGCGCCTCGCCCATGTAGGTGATGGGCGCACAGCTCAGCCGCAGCCCACGCGCATCGGCGAGCGCCACCAGCTCCCGGGCCTCGCGGTAGCTCAGCGCGAGCGGTTTCTCCGAATGCACGTGCTTGCCCGCCAGCAGGCAGTCCTTGATCACCGCGTAATGGGCGTGGTGAATGGTGAGATTGACCACGAGGTCCACGGCGGAATCGGCCAGCAGTGCGGCGAGGTCCGCATA
>JAHCLN010000094.1 GCA_026125215.1 Opitutaceae bacterium | reverse complement strand
GGCCCGAGGGGCGGCAAAGACGGGTGCGCAGTGAAATCACCTGCCCGTGCTGCAGGGTAACCACGCCATACTCGAGGATGCCCGAGCCCAGATTGCCCTCGAAATCGACAAAGTGAATCGGTTGCGCGGTCCAGGACATGTTGGTCTGCATTCAACGGCCGCGCCGGGCCGTGTCCATGCCGCGGTGCGGCCAAACGCTCACCCCATCAAAAGTGACTGGCCGCCGTCGATGTAGATCTCCGTGCCGGTGATGTAGTCGGAAAGATCCGAAGCCAAATACCAGACCAGACGGGCAATCTGTTCGGCGGAGCCCGAGCGTCCCTCGTTCAGGGGCACCGATCCCCCGGGCAGCTGCACCGGCAGCCGGAGGTCCTTCAGGTTGCGGTGCTTCGTTTCCGACATGATGTTGCTCCGGAAGGCGCCGGGGCAGATCGTGTTCACCCGGATTTTGTGCCTGGCCAGCTCCAGCGCTGTCATGTGGCCGAAGGCCACTTGTCCTGCCTTTGAGGCCGCATACGCCGAAGCGCCGGTCTGGGTAAACATGCGCGAACCCACTCCCGACGAAGTGATGATAATCGAGCCGCCGCCGCTGCGTTTCAGCAACGGTGTGCAGGCGCGCACCGTGAGAAACGTGCCCTTGAGATTCACCCCGAGGGTTTCGTCCCACTCTTCCGGCGTGAGATCGTCCACCGGCGCCCACGTGCCGTTGATGCCCGCATTCGCACACACAATGTCGAGCCGCTGCCAATGTTGCTCCACCGCGGCCACGGCGGCGGCCAGCGTCGCTTCCTCCCGGACGTCGGCCGTGAGCGCGAGGGCCTCGCCGCCCTGTTCCCGGATGGCCGCCGCCACGCGGCCGGCACTCTCCGCCGAACGGTCCACCACCGCAACCCGCGCGCCGCTGGCCGCAAGCATCCGCGCGGACGCCTCACCCAGACCGGAGCCCGCACCGGTGACCAACGCCACTTTGCCCGCAAGCGAATCGACAGGAGGATTCATGAAAATGGGTAAACGGCCGGCAGCGTGGCCCGGCCCGGCCCGAGGGCAAGCCGTTACCGGCGATTTCGCTTGGACAATCCGGGCATGACCACCCCAGCCTGACGCCCGATGGATTTGACCACCCACCGCATCTTCATGGCCGAACTCGCCCGGGCCAGCGGCGAATTGATCCGGCCGTATTTCCGCGACCCGTCGCTGGTGGTCGAAACCAAAGGCGATGCCACCCCGGTTACCGCCGCGGACCGGGGCGCCGAGGAGCTGCTCCGCCGGCTCATCAACGCCAAGTTTCCGACGCACGGCATCATCGGCGAAGAACTCGGCAACGAGCGGCCCGATGCCGAGTTCGTCTGGGTGCTCGATCCCATCGACGGCACCAAGTCCTTCATCGCCGGCGTCCCGCTCTGGGGCACGTTGATCGCCCTGCTGCATCAGGGCCAGCCCGTGCTCGGCTGCATCCACCAGCCGGTCCTCGGCCAGTTGATGATCGGCGACGGCGAGCAAACCACGCTCAACGGCCGGCCGGTGCGGACACGCCGCACCACGCGCATCGAAGACGCCACGTTTCTGACGAGTGATCCCTTCAATTTTCGCCAGCGCATGGGCCCCGGCACCGACGCGCTTCTCGCCCGCGCCAAGCTCGTGCGCACCTGGGGCGATTGCTACGGCTACCTGCTGGTGGCCGCCGGCCTGGCCGATGTGATGATCGATCCCATCATGAACCCGTGGGACATCGCCGCCCTCGTGCCCGTCGTCCGCGGCGCCGGCGGCGTGATCACCGACTGGCAGGGCGGCGCACCTTACCCGGCGGATTCAACCGTGGCCGCCGCCACGCCAGAGCTGCATGCCGCGGTGTTGGCGGGGCTGAAAACCTAGAGCGAATCAAGCGAGCCGCGCCAAGGCGCGACGGACACAGTCTGGCTTAAAACGCTCCAAAAGCCTGAAGTTGGACAAGCGCGTCACCGCGCCCGTCTTGTCACCCAGCGGGACCTGCGTGGTCACCTGGACGTCCTTCACTTGCGCCGTTTTTTCGCCGACCACTCCGCCGTGATGCGGGAGCTGAAGCCGCCGCGTGCCTTCCAATTCGCGATGATTGTCAGACTCCGCGGTTTCAGCGCCTTGCCGAGATCGTCGCAGATCTTGTTTGTCGCGGCCTCGAAGAAGATGCCCTCGTTGCGGTAGGCGTGGAAATAGAGCTTGAGCGACTTGAGCTCGACGCAGGTCTTGTCGGCCACATAGCGCACGGTGATGTCGGCAAAGTCCGGGTGACCCGTCATCGGGCACACCGAGGTGAACTCGTGGTGCGTGTGCTCAATCAGGAAATCCCGGTGTGGCGCGGGATTGGGAAAGGTGTCGAGAATCTTCGGGTCGGCCATGGTTGGAAGCTGTATGCTTAACGCCTAAAGCTTAAAGCCTAAAGCTGCGCGGTGTCGCCGCGCTATGTCGCCGTTTCGGTAAACCGCTGCTCGCGGATGACGGTGATCTTGATGGCGCTGGGGTATTGCAGCTCGGTCTCGATCCGGCGGCGCAGCTCCTTGGCCAGTTCGCGGGCGCGGTCGTCGGTCACGGTCTCCGGCGCCACCACGACGCGGATCTCGCGGCCGGCCTGGATCGCGAAGGCCTGCTGCACGCCGTCCAGTGCGAGCGCGAGCTTCTCCAGCCGCTCGATGCGTTTCACGTAGCTCGTCATGGACTCGGCGCGGGCGCCCGGCCGCACCGCGGAGATCGTGTCGGCAAGGATGACGAGCCCGGCATACACGGTCTCGGGCTTCACCTCCTCGTGGTGGGCCGCCACGGCGTTCACCACGATCGGCGTCTCGCCGTAGCGTTTGATGAATTCCGCGCCGATGTGTGCATGGCTGCCCTCGAGGTCGGCGGGGACGGCCTTGCCGATGTCGTGCAACAGGCCGGCGCGCTTGGCAAGGTTCGGGTCCAGCCCGGCCTCGCTAGCGATCATGGAGGCGAGAAACGCGGTCTCCACGGAGTGGTCGAGCACGTTCTGGTTGTAGGAAAAGCGGAACTTCAGCTTGCCCAGCAGCTTGATGATCTCGGGATGCAGGCCGTTGATGTTGAGCCGGCCCACGGCTTCCTCGCCGGCCTGGGTCGCGGACATCTCCACCTCGTCCTGCGCGCGTTTCACGAACTCCTCGATCGTGGCCGGATGGATGCGGCCGTCCTTGACGAGCGCGAGCAACGCCGAGTGCGCCACTTGGCGGCGCACGGGATCAAAGCACGAGATCAGCACCGTCTGCGGCGACTCGTCCACGAGCAGTGTCACGCCGGTCGCCGCCTCGAAGGTTTTGATGTTGCGGCCCTCGCGGCCGATGATGCGGCCCTTCAGCTCCTCGCTCGGCAGCTGCACGATGGTGGAGGTGAAGTCGTGGTTCGGCTTGCTCGCCAGCCGTTGGGTCGTGGCCAGCAGCAGGCGCTGCGCCTCGGCCTCCAGCTCGGACTCGGATTTTTCCAGTGTCTCGCGCCGCAGGGCCCGCAGCTCGTCCTGGCATTCCAGCAGGACCTCCTCGCGCAGGGCGCGGCGGATCTCGTCGGCGTCCATCTGCGAAACGCCCTCCAGCCGCTTGCGCACGCTCTTGGAAAGCGCGCGGATGGCATCGCGCGCCTGCTTGACGGCGGCATTCTCGCGGTTGAGCCGCTCGTGCCGCTGTTCCAGCTGGTAGTCGAGCAGGGCCAGCGATTCCTCGTGTGCGCGGATCTCGCGCAGCCGCACCTCGCTGTCGATTACGCGCTGGTCAAATTCCCGCGTGAGCTCGTTGCGCCGGCGCTGGATCTCCTCCTCCGCCTTCTGCTTCAGCTCCTCCGCCGCGACCGCGGCCTCGCGCCGGGCCACCGCGATCAGCTCGTCGGCGTTTTCGCGGGCAATCCGGCGCGTGTGCCGCGTCACGGCCCAGACCACGATGAACCCGGCGAGCATGCCCGCGACAAGCGCCGCCGTGAGCGGCCATTCCACAAGGACGCTCTCGGCGAACAAGGTGGCGAAGTCGGCGGCGCTCACTGTCGTCAAGGGAGGCGGACCCTACGGGGGGACCATGAAACCTCAAGCTTTCTCCCGGCTTCAATCGGCCGTGCCGGCCGGCTTCTGGAAGGCCGGCAGCGTGCCGTCCAGCACCGCCTGCAGGCGGACCAACGCGGCGGCCTCCCCGTCGCCCGCATCGGTTTGGACCAGCACATAGGCCCAGCGGTCCGCCCGGCCGTGCCGCAGCCGGTCCCAGGCCCCGCGCAGCATCCGTTGGACATGCGAAGGCACGACGCGGTCGCCGTTCACGAACCAGTAGGCCAGCAGCGATTTGACCGCCGCACCCTCGCCGGCCGCGCGCTCGACCCGCAACACCGTGGCCGGCAGCCGTCCGTCCGCCGTGAGCGTTGTGCGAAAGTCATGGGCGAAACCGGCCTTGATCGTCCAACCCTGCCCTTCCACGCAAAGCTCCGGCCGGTGGATCGAGGAACGGTCGCGGCCGCTGAGCACCACCGACAAAAACACCTGCCGGCGCGGATCATCGAGGGCGACGTAGAGCCGGCGTGAAAAACCGGTGTCCGGCGGCAGGATGTCGCGTTCCACCGCCGTCACCTCGGTCCGCCGGCCGATCCAGTCCGTGCCGATGAAGGCCGGCAGGTCCACCGGGTTGATGCCGTCGGCCGCCAGCCGCACGCCGGTGTCGGTGCGCACGGGCAGCGCATCGAACCGCTGCGTCAGCGCCGCCACGCCGGCGGCCGCAACGACGACGGCCACCAGCACCCGGCCGCTGCGACCCGCCGCCGGTGCCGTCCAAAACCCCGGGACTGCCGGCGCTTCCACCATGACGGCCGCGGGAAAAATCCGCCGGAGCAGATTCACGCTCAGCAGCACCAGTCCGAGCACGATGACAAAAACAAGGAACCCCGCCCATTCGTGGAAGACCTCGCCCGCCCGCTGGCCGAACCACTCCGCAACAAAAATGATACCGCCGATGCGGACGACGTTGCCCACGTAGGTGAACGGAAAGCTCAGCAACAGGATCAGCACCCGCAGCCACCACGGCCGGAAATTCAGGTATCCGACCAGGAGCGACAGCGCGGTCAGCGCCATCAGCGAGCGCACGCCGGAACAGGCCGCGGCCACATCGTATTGGTAGGCGCCGTCGGGCGAAAACAACTGCGTGCCACTGCGCACGACTTCGATGCCGGCCAGATGCGCGATGCCCTGGCTCGCATGGATCACCCACATCCGCAGCCAGAAGCCCGCGGTATCGAGCACGTTCACCGGCAGCGCAAAAATCATGAAGCCCAGCGGAAACCATGCCGCCCGGCCCCACCGCGCGCCCCCGGCGAGCGTCAGCGTTCCCCACGTGAAGAGCAAAAAGCCCAGGATCGAGATGCGCGTCTGCTGCACGGCGTAGCCGAGCAGGTGGACCGCCAGTCCGCCGAGCATCGCCGCCAGCGCCCGCTTCTGCCAAGCCGGGTTGGGCGCCGCCGACTGGCGCCGGGTGTTTTGCCAGAACAGCCACAGGCTGAGCCCCAGAATGAGCCAGCCGTGCTCGGTTTCCGAACCGGGATTCCACCATTGAAAACCCCACCAGTAGAAGAGCGAGCGCGTGTCGATGTAACCTTGGGTCGCATTGCCGAAAAACTGGAAGACCAGAAAACCGGCCAAACCGCAGGCCAGGGCCGGCCACGCCGTTGTCCAGGCGGATTGCTGGTTACTTGTCATCGGTTGAATCAGGAGCTTAGGTGAACGGCCTTGGCAAACCCAACCCCAGAATCCCGCCGGCCGCGTCTGCTCGCCCTCGAGCTCTGGGGTTTGGGCGACCTCGCGCTGGCCGTGCCGTTTTTGCGCACGGCCGCCCGGCATGCCGAAGTCACCCTGCTGGCCAAGCCGCCGGCCGCGGTGCTGCTGCGCCGCTTCGCCCCGACCGTGAACCTGGTCGAGCTGGACGCGCCGTGGACCGCCTTCCGCGGCAAATATCGCCTGCATCGCTGGCCCTGGGCCGGTCTCCGTCAAACCCTGCGCGCGCTGCGCGGACGGCAGTTCGACCTAGCGGTCAGCGCGCGACCGGATCCGCGCGATCATCTGCTCCTGTGGTTGACCCGCGCCACCCGCCGCCTCGGCTACGCGCGGGCCGGCTCGCGCTGGTGGCTAACCGAATCACCCGCGCTGCCAGCCCGGCCGCATCGCGCCGAACACTGGCGCAGTTTGGCAACCCATCTCGGTTGGGAAATTCCCGCGGATGCGTCGCGAAGTCCACCCACCGCCTCGGGCCACGTGGTCATCCACACCGGCGCGGCGCAGGCGGTGCGCGAGTGGCCGCGGGAACGGTTCGATGCCCTCGCCGCCCACGTCCGCGCAGCCGGCTGGCGTGTCACCGTGCTCGACAACTCCCTCACCGATCTGGATCGCCTGCTGGAAATCCTGGGTGGGGCCGACCGGTTCATCGGCAACGATTCCGGTCCCGGCCATCTCGCCGCGCTGCTGGGCGTGCCGACTTTCACGCTCTTCGGCCCGCAGCTACCGGAATATTTCGCACCGCAACATCCACAGGCCGCGTGGGTCGAGGGCGCGCCCTGTCCGCACAAACCCTGCAGCGACTACTGCCGCTTCGCCGTTCCACACTGCATTCGCGATGTTTCCCTTGAGACGGTCCGGCAGCGCGTGGACGTCTGGCTGCGCGCCTGATCAATTCGCCCGGGTTTCCGCCGCACGCTGCGAGCGGAAGAGGTTCCACCCGCGCGGCCGCAGCGCCGGAATGCTCTGCACCCGCAACGCATGGGCGGGCCCAACCAAAGTCATGCGCAAGGCCGGCACCGGCCCGTCCCGCAATATCGCACAAAAACAGGCCCGAAGCAGCAGCCAGCAATCCACCGCCCCCAGCCCCGCGCGCCGGGCGTGCATGATGGCCAGCAAGGCGTGACCCTCCCGCAGGAAACGGCGGGCAAACCACCGGTAGGTTTCCGGTTCGGACAACGACATCTCCTGCCGCCGGTCGTGTTCCGCCTGCAGCGCGGCGGCGTCCTCCGTCTGGCCGCGACGTCGGCGGGCCGCAGCGAGTCGCGCAAAGCCCGCGGACACCAGCAGCTGTCCGGCGCGGTGCTGGGAAACCGCCGCGGCATGCACCCGGTAGTGATACAGCACCTGCGGCAGACAGGCCAGCGTGCCCGCCTCGGCCGCCCGGGTGAAAAAATCGTAGTCATGCGCCCAGCAGAAATGCAGCCGCCAGCCCACCCGGCGCCAGAATTCCGCCCGCGCCATCGTTGCGTTCAGCGCAAAGGGAACATCGTAGGGAATGTAGGCCCGGATGTCGCCGGGACGCGTCAGCGAAAACATGGTCCCCAGCGGCCGGCCGGTGGCGTCCATCCGCTCCACCAAGCAGCCCACCAAGTCCACCTCGGGATGTGTCCGCAGGTAATCCGTCTGCGCCGCCAACCGGCCCGGCAGCGACAGATCATCCGCATCCATCATCGCGACAAATCCGCCGCGGCAATGCGGCAGCCCCGCGATCAGACCGCCGGCGTGCAGCCGGTTCTCGGGCAACCGCACCAGGCGCAACCGCGGATCGGGCAGCGCAGCGACAACCGCATCCACCGATCCGTCCGTGCTCGCGTTGTCCACCAGCACCACCTCCAGGCTCACCCCTTCCTGCTCCAGCAGGCTGGCCAGGGCCGGCCGCAGAAATATGCCCGCGTTGTGGGTTGCCACCAGCACCGACACTTCCGGAACCGCGGCATCCATGGCTCAGTAGCGCGGAAACGCCGGAAAACCCCGGCGTTTCAAAAGCAGCCAGAATGGTCCCTTCATCAGCCCGTGCAAAGCGGCCGGCAGCGCCGAGGGTTCGGCGATCAGCGCACGCAGCAGGCTCCATCCGTAGCGAACGGCATTGGCCGGGCCGGGCCGCTCCCGCATCGCGAGCGCGGCGTGCAGACAGGCCAGCGCGCCGAAACCTTCCCGGCGGCACAGCGCCGCATAAGCCCGGTAGATCTGTTCCAGACTCAGGCCCGTCGCCTCCTGCGCTGCCGCCAGCCGGGTCAATTCGTCGAGACCTTCCGGCCGGCCGGCCGCACGGCGGGCCGCCGCCACCCGCACCACGCAGCGCGCGATCATGCTGCTCATTTCCCTCGCCACCGTCGAGGAGCCGGGATGCCGGCGATAGTCGTAGAGCAGAACCGGCAGGCTGGCAAAACGCCACCGGCCCACGGCACGCGCCATGAAGTCAAAGTCGGAGGCCAGCTCGAATTCCTCCCGATACGGCACCTGCTCGGGAACCTCCCGGCGCATCAGCATGCCGGGGTGATGCAGCGGCATGTTGTAGGCGGCATAGCGCCGGATGTCCTCCGGCGTGTGGAAGCTGCGCCACTCGCCGATGGGCCGGCCCGCGGCATCGATCATCCGCGCATCGCAGCTCACGCCGGCCAGCTCCGGCTCGGCCGCCAGTGCCGCCAGCTGCAGCTCCAGCCGCCGCGGATGACTGAGGTCATCGCTGTCCATGAGGGCAATGAGACGGGCGCGGCAGTGTGGCACCCCGTGGTTGAGCCCGGCGGCAATCCCGGTGTTGGTCGGCAGCCGCACGACCCGCAGCCGCGGGTCGCCCACTTCGGCGACCAACCTGTCCACGGAGCCGTCCGTTGCGCCGTTGTCCACCAGCACTACCTCGAGATCGCGCCAAGTCTGGTCGAGCATGCTCTGCACCGCTACACGCAGAAGATCCCCTTGATTGTGGGTGATCATCAGGACCGAGATCGCAGGTTCGCTCACCCCCGCAGGCTCCGGCGGCGGCCGCTTGAAGGCAAGCCGGACATGTCGCGGCTCAGTGCAGCGCGGCCGGCACCCAGCGCGTGACCACACCCAGCGGCAGGCCATCCGTCAGCCGGAACCGCCGCCGCCGGTCCTGCGAGAGGCGCGGCAGCTCCGCCACGCGCCGCAAGCAACCGCGGCAGGCAGACTCGTATTCTTCCCGGCGATGACCGGCGACCAGAACTTGCGCCCGCTCGCGGGTCGCCGCCAGTTGCGCGGCCGGCTGCAACATCACCTGCCCGATCGCCCGCGCCAACGCCGGCATGTCGCCCGGTGGATAATGGCAGCGCGCGTCCACCTGCGGCACATAGACGTCGGCCCAACTCCCTTGCTGCGCCGGATAAAACGGAATCAGTCCCAAGGCCATCCCCTCCAGCAACGCGATCGGTCCGCCCTCGTGCTCGCTGAACATCACCATCGCATCCCAGCCGGACATGATCCGCCAAAACTCATCCTTCGGCACCCAGCCGTGCAACCGCACCCGGTCACCCAACCGGCGTTCCAACCACGGCCGCAACGGCCCCTCGCCCAGCAGTTCGATCCGACAGTCCAACCCGGACCTGTCGAGCGCCGCCACCAAAGCGGGCAGCTGATCCAGCCGTTTTTCCGCCCGCTCCAAGCGGCCCGCATAACCGAGCACCAGCCCCGCTCCCCGCGGCCTCGCCCGGCATCCCGCCGGGACTTCGACCGGTGCACGCACGATCGTCAGTCGCTCATCCGTCATTCCGCGCAGCGTCCGCAAGACCGGTTCGCGCAACGCCGGTGTCACTCCGATCACACCATCCACCAAGCCAGCGAACGCCGGCAGGTCCGCGGCGTGGTAGGCCGGATCCGCGTGCAGGAACACGACCCGGCGGGCCGCCCGGTCGAGATCGTGCAACAGGGGCAGCCCCCAGCCGTTGTGGTAAATCACCAGCGAGCCGGGATGCCGCGCGAGCAGCCGGGCGAAGCTCCGGCGCATCCGCCACAACGGCGTGCGCCAGGTGAAATCGAGGTTGGCATAACCGGAGCGGGGCAAGGGATCGCGGTCGAAAAGCGCCACGAACTCCGGCCGGCCCGGCCATGCGCGGTGAAAGGCGTGCAGGGTCTCGATGCCGCCCCGCGCCTGCACGCGCGGCGAGACATGCAGCACCTTGAATTCTGGCGGTTCCATGGGTTGAGAAGCCGGCCGCCGCTCATGCAAATGAGATGGCCTTGCGCCGAGCGTTCGCAAAAATCCCGGCCCCACAATGCTTCTTTCCGCATGAGTGCATCATCCCAGCCGCTGTTTGCCCGGCTCGCCGCCGGCGGCGCTGCCGTGGTCTGGGTGCAGGCTTTGCGGCTCCTGCTGCGGCTGGTCTCGATGGTGACGCTGGCCCGGTTGCTGTCGCCGCTGGACTTCGGCCTCTTCGGCATGGCGGCGCTGGTTTATGGTCTGCTCCAGACGGTGAGGGATCTCGGCATCTCGGCCGCCGCCATGCAGCAGGGAAATCTGACGCCGGGCGAAAGCCGCCTGCTGCTTTGGTTGCAAAGCGGCGCCGGCCTGTTGGTGGCGGCATTGACCTGTGCATTGGCGCCGTTGGTCGCGGCTTTTTTTGCCCAACCCGTGCTCCAATCGCTGCTGTATGCTCTCTCGGTTTCGTTTCTGCTGCAGGGCATCGGCGGACAATACCGGGTCGAGCTGGGCCGGGAGCTGCGTTTTCGGACGATCAGCCTGATCGAGGCCGGCGGCCTTGTGGCCGGCATCACGACCGCCATCGTCCTGGCCGCCCGCGGCCACGGCTACTGGTCGCTCGCCGCGATGATCCTCGTGCAGGAAGGCGCGACGATGCTCGGCCTGGTGCTGACGGCCCCGGTCCGGCTGGCCGGCCGCACGGAATTCTCCGGCGCGGGCCGCTTCCTCCGCCATGGGTTCCAGTTGGCCGGATTCAACCTGGTCCAGTATGCCGCGCAGATGGTTGACCAGGCCTTTGTCGCCGTCCGCTTCGGTTCACATGCCCTCGGTCTCTACGGCCGGGCGTGGCAACTGGGCACGCTGCCGACCTACGGGTTGGTGGCGGGACTGACCGGATGGATGATCCAGGGGCTGGTGAAACTGCGCGACGAGCCCGAGGCGTTCCGGCAGTGGTGCCGCCGTGTCCTGAACGCGCTCGCCTATGCCTGCCTGCCGCTCGGCGCGCTGCTGGTCGCCGCGCCCGACCTGGCCTTGCGCGGCCTGCTCGGCCCGCAGTGGTCGGAAGCCGCCGGGATGTTGCGCTGGCTCGCGCTCACCCTGCCGCTGCAGCCCTGGCTCTTCGCCGAACTTTGGATCCTGGCGGCGTGCCGCCGCAGTCGTCGGCTGCTGCTGTGGTCCTTGGTCCGCTTGCTGGCACTGGCCGTCGCGCTGCTGATTTTTGCGGAGGCGGGACCGGTTGCCATCGCCGCCACCGTGACGGGCGTGCAGTGGCTGCTTTTGCCGGTGAGTCTTTGGCTGGTCGGTCAGGCCAGCCCGTTTCGGCCCCGGGATCTGCTCACGGCCAGCGCCGGTCCGGTCCTGCTGGGCCTGCTGACCGTGTCGGCCCTGTGGTTGACACGGCCGCTGTGGGTGGATTCGGCCGACCTGTCCGCCGGCCTGATGGTGCTCGGCGTGATGGCGGCAACCACCGCGGCGTTGATGGCATTTTGCCCGCCCGTGCGCCGGGAGATGATCACCGCCCTGCAGTTGGTGCGCGGACGGAACGGCTAGGACACCAGCCAGCGCCTGAACCAACCGGCGCGCTGCAACCAGGCATTCAAAACCCGCCGGCTTTCGGCGATCCCGCCGACCCGCAACAGGCGAAAGCCGGTCGCGAACAGGCGGCGCCACGGGACCGCCGGGGCTTTGCAGGTCTGCAACCGCATCCGCCAGAAGAAGCGACGCCGCGCTTGCGAAGAATAGTGATCCGGCCGCGGATGCAGCACCCGTTTGGCCGCCTGCCAGTGGGCCGCCGCGTTGAGGTTCACCCGCACGCCGGGCTGAGGATGGACCGTTACCAGCGGCGCCGCGACGTTGGGCACGCGGTTGATCCCGTGCCGGCGGATGTAATCCTGCGCAAAGACGAGATCCTCGCCGGCTTGAAGGGCAGGATCAAAAAACAGCCCGGGATCCCGGCGCATGAAAAGATACGGCGTGCCCCAGATGGCATCGAGCAGCAGTCCGTCACCCGAGAAACAATCCTTGGTCACCTGGATCCGGCGGCGGCGGGAACCCAGCCGGATCTCCGCTCCGCACAACACCAGGGAAGCACCGGATTGCCCGGCGAGTGCCAGCTGCCGCGCCAGTTTGTCCGGGTGATATTCGTCATCGTCATCCAGAAAAGCCACCCACTCCCCCCTGGCCACGACCAAACCCGCATTGCGGGCCGCCGCGGCCGAGCCGACGCTTGGTGCTTCCACCAAACGGATTCGACGATCTTGGCCGCGGGGTTCCGCGCCCAGAAAATGCCGCAGCGGTGGCGCCGTCCGGTTGTTGTCCACGAGGATGATTTCCAACTCCACATCGCGCTGACCCAGCAGGCTGTCGAGCGCCCGCGGCAGCAGCTCGGGACGATCGCGCGTGGGCAGGATGACGGAGACCAAGGCCATGGACAGGTGAGGGTTGCAGGACCCGCCCGGGCGGGCAAGTTATCACATGCGGCTATTGCCAGCACCCGGACCGGGCGTTGATGTGGGCGGGTGACTCCCGGTCTTCGTCATCTGTTGGTGAGCGCAGCCGCCATGGGCGTGGCGGTTTATTCCGGCTGGCAGATTGCCGACTCCAACTTCCTGTTCGCCGCATTCGTCGGCCTGCTGCTGGTGATCGTGATGGTGGAGTGGTGGGGCTGGCTGACCACGGAAGCGAGCATCTGTATTTTCATCATCGCCGGCTACGTGCTCGGCAACCGCGGCTTTGCCCAGATCATGCCGCTCGGCGCCCTTCCGATCCCGATCGGGGAACTCGGGCTGGCTCTGGCGGCCGGCCTCGTCGTCGCCCGGCACACCACCACCCGCGGGCTGCCCGTCCGCTGGGATGCGGTCGGCCTCACCCTGCTGCTCTGGGGCCTGCTCGGGGCCGGCCGGCTGGTGCTGGACGTGCGCAGTTTCGGTTTCTACGCCCTGCGCGATTTCGCGACCGTTTACTACTGCGTGTTCTATTTCCTGCTGCTGATCATCGGGGCGGACGCCGTCGCCCGCAGCCGGCTGCGGCTTTGTCTGGTGCTTATCTTCGGACTGCTGCCCGTGATGGCGGCGATCGTCGAACAGTTTCCGGTGTTTT
>JAHCLN010000093.1 GCA_026125215.1 Opitutaceae bacterium | reverse complement strand
TGCCGCAGGTGCAGCCCGTGCAGCGGGCCATGGATTTCATGGCCGCGGCGCAGGGCTACGACCTGAAGCTCATCGCCAGCCTGCAACCCGGCGCCCGTTCGCTGAAGACCGCCCTCGCCGCCTTCAAGGCCGCGCAGCAGCGCGCGCCGCGAAACGTGCTGTGGCTCGTCGGCCCCGAGGGTGACTTCACCCCGGCCGAGCTGAGCCACGCCAAAACCTGCGGCTTCGAATTCATCACGCTCGGCCCGCTTGTGCTCCGCTGCGAAACCGCCGCCACCTACGCCCTGAGCATCCTGAGCTACGAGCTGCAGAACCAGTGACTGAGCAGGCGGAATTTAGCCGCAAAGAACGCAAAGAGCATCCGATCGGTAATATCTCCCATGCACGCGCCCACCGGCCTGCTCTGCGACCTGCTCAGCCAGCCCGAGTTGACGGTCATCGCCACCCCGGTGCCGACTTTTGGCTGGGTGCTGTCCAGCGATGATGCGGAGGATTTCCAGACCGCCTGCCAGGTGATCGTCGGCCGGGATGCCGGCCGGCTGGCCCGGGGCGATGGCGACACGTGGGACAGCGGCCGGATCACGCGCAGCGATCCCATCAACCTGCCCTACGGCGGACCGCCCCTCGCACCGGGTGCCGCCTACGGCTGGCGCGTGCGCGTCTGGGACCGCCACGGCCGCCCCGGTCCCTGGTCGGTTGCGCAGCGCTTCACGCTCGCCGCCAGTCCCGACCCCGCCGCCATCAGCCGGCATCCGGTGCTGCCATTCCGACATCCGGCCAAAACGTTGCACGCCACCGGCCCAAACCGCCGGTTCGCCGACTTTGGCCGGCATGCCTTCGGCTGGCTGGAACTGACCCTCGAATCCGCTGCGGGCGGCATGATCGAAATCCGCCTCGGCGAGAAGAACCTGGGGGAAGCCGTCGATCTTCAGCCCGGCGGCACCATCCGTGCCGCCCGCGTTGCGCTCGAGCTCCGGCCCGGCCGCCACCGGTATCGGGTCGAAACCGCCGCGGATGAGCGCAACACCACGGGCGCCGCGGTTCTCCTCCCGGCGGAGTTCGGCGTCGTGCTGCCCTTCCGGTATGTCGAGATCATCGGCCATGCCGGACCGCTGGCCGCGGATGACCTCGTCCAAGTGCGGCTCGAATATCCCTTCGACGACCGCGCGGCCGCCTTCCGTTCTTCCAACCCGGACCTCGATGCCGTCTGGGAGTTCTGCAAATATTCCATCCGCGCGACCACGTTTTGCGGCGTTTACGTGGACGGCGACCGCGAGCGCATCCCCTACGAAGCCGACGCCTACATCAACCAGCTCGGCCATTACGGGGTGGACCGCGAATTCGCCCTCGCCCGCCACAGCCACGAATACCTGCTCGCCCGCCCCACCTGGCCCACCGAGTGGAAATCACACTCGGTGATGATGGCCTGGGCCGACTACGAGGCCACCGGCGACAGCCGCTCGCTGGCCCGCAGCTACGACATCCTGTGCCGCGAGAAGATCTATCCCGGCCACACCCGGCCCGACGGACTCGTGGACACGAGCGACCTGCGCGACCTGGTGGACTGGCCGCCGGGCGAGCGCGACAGCTACGACTTCCGGCCCGTCAACACGGTGGTCAATGCGTTTCACTGCCACACGCTCCGGCTGATGGAGCGGATCGCCAAAGCCCTCGGACACGAAGCCGATGCCGCCCGGTTCGCAAACGCCGCCACCCGGGCGTGCGCCAGTTTTCACCGGGTGCTCTTCAATCCCGCCACCGGCCGCTACCGCGACGGCGAGGGCAGCGACCACGAGGCGTTTCATGCCAGCCTCTTCGCCCTCGCTTTCGGGCTCGTGCCGGCGGCGGCGCGCCGCGGTGTGGTTGATTTTCTCAAATCCCGCGGCATGGCCGGCAGCGTCTATGCCGCCCAATACCTGCTGGAAGCACTGTTCGAGGCCGGCGAAGCGGACCATGCGATCGGGCTGATGACCGCCCGCACGGACCGCAGCTGGCACAACATGCTGCGGCAGGGCGCGACCATCACGTGGGAGGCCTGGGACAACCGCTTCAAGCCCAACCAGGATTGGAATCATGCCTGGGGCGCCGCGCCCGCGAACATCATTCCGCGCTACGTCCTCGGCGTGCGTCCGCTCTCACCCGGTTACGGCAGGGTGCTGATCGCACCCCGGCCCGGACCCTTGCGGGAGTTGCATGGCACGGTGCCCACCATCCGCGGCCCGATCTGCGTCAGCGTCGTCCGCGGCGCCAGCGGCCGCTGGCACGTGGATTATCAAGTCCCCGCCGGCATCGCCGTCGAAATCCACCCACCGGAAACTTGACCGCAAAGCTCACAAGGGACCCAAAGCGTGGCGCGTTAGCGATGTGCCAACGGCATCTGGCTGAGCTCGTTTTTCATCGGACCAGATCGCCAAACTTGTTCTCGACGTTGGAAAGAACCTCGCAATCGCAATAGCCACCATGCTCGCGCAGCCACGGGATGACTCGCTGAACATCCAGCCTCTGACTTTCGAGAAATGCCGTAGTGTGCCGAAGGCCATGATCACAGCCTTGAGATAGTGCCCCATCGAGATGATCGAAAAGCTCTCTGAGCGCTTTCTTCGAGATCGGAATAGAAGCGAGTAGTTTCTGGTTCTCTTGCTCTCGCCAAGCCTTCTTGAGTGCGTCTTTACGGAGATCCGTCATGGGATATTTTATGCCCAACCGCCGCCGGCTCCGCGAGCCTCGCGTTCCATGCGGCGGAAAATCTCAGCTTTTGCGGTTCGCGATATAGCGCTGCACGTCGTCGCCGGACACCCGGTTGCCCGGGCCGGTCGCCTCGATGTCGGTGATCGTCGCCGGATCGAGCCCGGCTTCCTGCGCCAGCTTGGTGGCCCGCGGCGTCCACACCACGGCGCCGGCCGGCTTGGCCGCGGCGGCAGCGGGCGCCGGCGTCTTCACCGCGGTCTGCGACTTGAGGTGACGCTGACTTTCATCGCTGGTCTCGATCTGGAGAAAAAGGTCGCCGGATTTGAGCGTCTGGCCGGCCTTGCCATGCACCGCGTGGATCACGCCTTCGCACGGGCTTTCAAATTCAAACGTGGACTTGTCGCTCTCCAGATCGGCCAGCCGCTGGCCCTTGGTCACGCGGTCGCCGGCCTGCACCTTGATGAGGATGACGCTGAGCTCGCTGACGGTGGCGCCCATGGAGGGCACGGGCACATCGATGATGAAGGTTTCCATGTTTTCCCGCCAGTGTGGTCCCGAAACCGGGCGGGTCAACGCCGCACGGCTTGCCACACCCCGAGGGCCCGGCCGATCAGACCGGGCAATTCGTCGAGCGGGACCATGTTGGGGCCGTCGGAGATCGCGTTGGCCGGGTCGGGATGGGTCTCGATAAACAGCCCGTCGGCGCCGGCGGCGAGCGCGGCCTGCGCGAGCGGCGGCACGAACTCCCGCTGCCCGCCGCTTTTTCCGCCGGCGGCCCCGGGCAGCTGCACGCTGTGGGTGGCGTCGAAGATCACGGGATGGCCGTTCCGTTTCATGATGGCGAAGGCGCGCATGTCCACGACCAGATTCTGATAGCCGAAGGTCGTGCCGCGCTCCGTCTGCCAGATCTCCGCGGCCCCGCCTTCGCGGAGCTTCCCGGTCACGTGCACCATCTCCTGCGGCGAGAGAAACTGGCCCTTCTTCACGTTGACGATGCGGCCGGTGGCGGCCGCGGCGAGCAGCAGGTCGGTCTGCCGACAGAGAAAGGCGGGAATCTGGAGAACGTCGCACACGGCGGCGACCGCGGGGATCTGCTCGCGCTCATGCACGTCGGTCAGCACGGGGAAGCCGTGTTCGCGCCGGATGAGCGCGAGCAGCCTGAGCCCTTCCTCCAGGCCGGTGCCGCGGGGGCCGGCGGCGGAGGTGCGGTTGGCCTTGTCGAAGGAGCCCTTGAAGACGACGTTGAGTTCCGGATACGCCACGCGCAGCTCCGCCAGCCGTTCCGCCACGGCGCGGCAGACCGCCTCGCTCTCCAGCGAGCAGGGGCCGGCGATCAGCGTGAGGCGGGCGGGGTCGTGGAGCATGATCATTTGCGCCGGCCGCGGCGCTGCTTGAGCGCGGCGCCGATGAAGGCCGCGAACAGCGGATGGGCCCGGTTGGGCTTGGACTGGAACTCGGGGTGAAACTGGACGGCCAGAAACCAGGGGTGATCCTTGAGCTCGACGATCTCCACCAGGTTGCGGCGCGGGTTGATGCCGCTGACCAGCAACCCCGCCCGCTGGAGCTGGCCCACGTAGGCGTTGTTGACCTCGTAGCGGTGTCGGTGCCGCTCGCGCACGCTGTCGGCCTGGTAGGCGCGGTGCGCCTTGGTGCCGGGCGTCAGCGCACACTCGTAGCTGCCGAGCCGCATGGTGGCGCCCTTGTCGATGATCTTCTTCTGCTCCTCCATCATGTTGATGACGGGATGCGGGGCCGCGGGATCGAACTCGGTGCTGTTCGCCCCCTTCAGCCGGAGCACGTTGCGGGCAAACTCAATGACGGCGATCTGCAGGCCGAGGCAGAGTCCGTAATAGGGAATCCGGTGTTCCCGGGCGTAGCGGGCGGCGGCGATCTTGCCCTCCGTGCCCCGGTCGCCGAAGCCGCCCGGCACGAGGATGCCGTCGAGCTTCTTCAGCACGGCGAGCCCGCCCTTCTTCTCCAGGTCCTCCGCATCGATGCGCACGATGTTCACGCGGCAGTTGTTGGCGATGCCGGCGTGGGTGACGGATTCATAGACTGACTTGTAGGCGTCCTGCAGCTCGATGTATTTGCCCACGACGCCGATCGTCACCTCGCGCGCGGGGTGGATCACCCGGTGGACGATTTTTTCCCAGATGTTGTCCGCCGGTGGGGCGTGCTTCAGGCCGAAGAGATCGAGCACCAGCTGGTCCATGCCCTCCCGCTGCAGCGCGAGCGGCAGCTCGTAGATGGAATGCTCCACGTCGCGGCACTCGATGACGGCCTTCACCGGCACGTTGCAGAACATGGAAAGCTTGTCGCGCAGGTCGTGCTCCAGCGGATGGTCGGTGCGGCAGACCAGGATGTGCGGCTGGATGCCGATCTCGCGCAGCTTGGCCACGCTCTGCTGCGTGGGCTTGGTCTTCAGCTCGCCGGCCGCCTGCAGGAACGGCACCAGCGTGACGTGGATAAAGATCACGTCCTTCGGCCCCACCTCGAGGGCGAACTGGCGCATGGCTTCCAGAAACGGCAGGCCCTCGATGTCGCCGGTCGTGCCGCCGATTTCGGTGATGAGGATGTCCGCATCCTTCCCGCCGGCATAGATGCGTTCCTTGATCTCGTTGGTGACGTGCGGAATCACCTGCACGGTCTTGCCCAGATAGTCGCCGCGGCGCTCCTTCTGGATCACGCTTTCGTAGACCTGGCCGGAGGAAAGGCTGTTGAGCCGCGAAAGCTTGCCGCTGGTAAAACGTTCGTAGTGGCCGAGGTCGAGGTCCGTCTCCGCCCCGTCCTCCAGCACATAAACCTCGCCGTGCTGGAAGGGGCTCATCGTGCCGGGATCGACGTTGAGGTAGGGGTCAAACTTCTGGATCCGCACGGTCAGCCCGCGCATCTCCAGGAGCGCCCCCAGCGATGCCGCCGTGAGGCCTTTGCCCAACGACGAAACCACCCCGCCGGTCACGAAAATGTATTTCATCGCGAAGGGTTAAGCGGGGCGCTTCCGCCGAGACAAGAAAAGAGTCCGGTTCGCCCCCGGCCCGGGGCGGTCACCCCGGGGAAATGCGTCGCCCGCGGGCTTCAGCGCGGGTTAAGCAGCAGCCACACCACCAATCCGCCGCCGCCGAGGAGCACCAGGGCCAGGAGCAGGTAGAGGGTCCATTTCAGCATCTTGATCAGCCCCCAGATGACGAGGGCGGCCACCACGGTGAGGCACGCCGCCACGAACCAGCGCGGGTATTCCGCGAGCGAGTCGAAGAGCGGCGGCAGGGCTTCCATTGTCGTCTTTAAGCCGCGCGCACGCGGCTGCTCCAAGCAAAATGATTTGCCCCGGCCCGCCGCCGCCGTCCCACTGGAGCCGATGCAATCGAAACCGCAGCTGCTCGCCTGGCTGACCTGCGACGGCGTCCACATCGATCCCGCCACCGGCAAGCACACCATTCTCGGCGTATTTTCCAACATCCGGGCCCAGCGTTTCCCCGTGACCCACCCCTACATGGTGTGGTTCATCACCCTCTGCGACTGCTCGCCGGGCGAGCACCGGGTGCGCATCTCCCTCGGCCTCGATCCCACGCGGATGCAGCCCCTGCTGGAGCGCAGCTTCGAGTCGCCCGGCCCGCTGCAACGGATCAACCTGATCAACGAGCTGCGCAACCTCACCTTCCCCCAGCCCGGCGAATACTCCATCCTCATCGAAGTGGACGACGAACCCATCCTCGCCACCGGCCTGCACATCACCGATTGAACGCCTTATGACCGCACCGCCCGCATTCGACCTCCTCGGCGTCGGCAGTCCCATCATGGACCTGCTGGCGCACGTGGACGACGCCTTCCTCCGCACCCATGTCGCCGGCGACAAGGGCGGCATGATCCTGGTGGACGACGACGACATCGCCAGCCTCGTGCGCAAAGTCGGCGGCGACGTGGCCATGCTCCCCGGGGGCTCGGCGGCCAACGCCACCCTGGATGCCACGCGCCTCGGCCTCCGCACCACCTTCCTCGGCAAGCTCGGCGGCGACGTGACCGCGGAACATTACTACGCAAACTTCACCGCCGCCGGCGGCGACGGCTCCCGGTTCAAGCGCGCCACCCTCCCCAACGGCCGCTGCCTCTCGCTCGTCACGCCCGACGGCCAGCGCACCATGCGCACCCACCTCGGCGCCGCCATGACCCTGCGGCCCGACGAGGTCTCGGTCGCCGATTTCCGCGGTGCCCGCCACGCCCACATCGAGGGCTACCTGCTCTTCAACCCCGCCCTTGCCGACAAGGTTGTCGCCTGCGCCCGCGAAGCGGGCTGCACCCTCAGCATCGACCTCGCCTCCTTCGAGGTCGTCAACGCCGCACGCGACTGGATCTTTGACCAGCTGGGCAAAGGCGTGGACATCGTCTTCGCCAACGAGGACGAGGCGGCCGCCCTCTTTCAGCGGCGCGACGATTTCGAGAATTTTGCCCGTGAGCTCGCCGGCTTCGGCGGCATCGCCGCCGTCAAGCTCGGCGCCGACGGCGCCTGGGTCGCCCAAGGCCACGACCTGCACCGCATCGCTCCCGTGCGCGCCCACCATGTCGTGGACACCACCGGGGCCGGCGACTCCTGGGCCGCGGGCTTTCTTTACGGCCACCTGCGCGGCACCCCGTTGCCGGTCGCCGGCGCCATCGGCTCGATCATGGGCAGCGAAACCGTCCAGCACCTCGGTGCCGCCATTCCTGACGTGCACTGGCCACGCATGCGCCGGCAGGTCGCCACCCTCGCGGGCGAAACATAAGCCCGCGGCCGGTGCCGCCAAAGTCGGGCCGGCCCTTCCGCCCGCTCAGTGCAGCGCGCCCTTCCAGCCTTCGCCGCAGGGGCCGCCGGAGTCCTGCGGCGTGACCTCGTAGGTCGTGCCGTCGAATCGGGTCAGCGGATGGTAGCTGCTGGAAATCTTGCGCACGTTGCCGGCCGCATAGTGGCAGATGAAAGAGCGGCGGAAACGGGTCTTGGAGCGGTTCGGGCCGGAACCGTGGATCAGGCTGCCGTTGAAGAAGAGCGTGTCGCCGGCCTTCATCTCGACCAGCTGCGCCTTGTGGCCCTTGGGCACCGGCACGAAGTGCGAGGTATAGCTCTCGTTGCGGTCGGCGGTCTGCGGGCAGAAGACCGGGCCGTCATTGGTCTTGGGCACGATATACATCGCGCCGTTCTCCGCGTCGCAGTCGTCGATCGCCGTCCACGCCGCGATGCAGGTGCCGGGTTCGACGAGCAGATAAAACTGGTCCTGATGCAGGGCCTGGCCGCGCGCGCCCGGCGGTTTGAAATAAAACATGCTCTGCGTGGCCACGGGCTCGAGGCCGAAAAAGGCCCGCAGATGGTCGGCCACCTTCGGGTGCAGCATGTAGTCCTTCGCCCGCCGGTTGAACCGGTGCGGCATCATCACCCGCGGATACTTGAAGAGCGGGTCGTCGGGGTTCTCCACGCCGTCCCGCGGTTTGCTGGGCTCATAATACCCGGGCACGCCCTCGGCGTGCATCTTGGTGAAGAGCGCGCGGATCTCCTCGACCTCCGCGGGCGAAAACAACCCTTTGGCGAGGGCGAAGCCCTCGCGGGCAAATTGCTCCGCCAGGGCGGAAACTTTGGCGTCGGCGATGGGGGCGGTGTCGATGACCATGCAAATATCCTAGCATACCGGGAGCTTTGCCGCCATAGCTGGGACCCGCAAATAGCTATAATATCCTGCTGCATGCCCCGTCGCCCCGACACGCCCTCGCCGCCGCCCGGCCCGCTCGTCACCGGACACTTTCACCAAGGCCCGCGCTTTTCCACCTACCGCGCAGGCGGCACCGACGACTGGCTGCTCATCTACAACCTGAGCGGCCATGGCCGCTACGGACACGCCGCCGGCGAACTCGTCACCGGACCGGGTGATCTCGTCCTGCTCAAACCGCACACACTGCATGATTATGGCACGGCCCGCGGTCACCGGCATTGGGAGCCGGTGTGGGCGCATTTTATACCCCGGCCGGCCTGGCTGGAGTGGCTCGACTGGCCGGAGGCCGCCCCCGGCATCCTGCTGCTCGCGCTCCACGGCCATGAATTCCAAACCCGCATCGCCCGGCGTTTTCAGGACGTCGTCCGGCTGAATGCCGGTCCCAGCCCGTCGCGCGAGGCCTTCGCGATGAATGCCCTCGAGGAAGTCCTGCTCTGGTGCGACCTGGCCAACCCGCAAAAGGCCGGTGCCGGTCTCGATCCGCGCATCGGGCGCGCCCTGGACTTCATCTGCGCGCGCTTCGCCGAGCCGCTCACGGTCGCGCGCATGGCCGGCCATTGCGGACTGTCGCCCTCGCGGTTTGCCCATCTTTTCCGGCAGCAGACGGGCGAGACGCCCCAGCGCTACCTTGAACTGCAGCGACTCAACCGCGCCCGCCAATTGCTGGAGTTCACCCAGGAGCCGGTGCGGTTGATCGCCCGCCAGGTGGGCTTTGAAAACCCCTTCTACTTCACCCAGCGCTTCAAGCGCCACTCCGGGGCCAGCCCCCGCGATTGGCGGCACCAACAGACCGCCGGCCGCGCCCGATAAAAGTTGCCTGCCGACAGATTTAATACTTTACCAAAGCAGTGAAGATTTCGGTTAAAGTCGATTATGCCTGCCGGGTGCTCGCCGAAATGGCCCGGCTGCATGGCACGGGCGAACTCGCCCGGATCGACCACCTCGCCAAGGTCGAGGCCGTGCCGGCCAATTTCCTCGCCCAGATCCTCGGCGAACTGCGCAACGGTGGGCTCATTGTCAGCCGCCGGGGTATCCAGGGTGGCTACGCGCTCGCCCGTCCGCCGGAGCAGATTTCACTCTATGATATCGTGAAAGTCATTGATGGCGAGTTTCTTGAGCTAAGCGGCAACCACGAAGGTCGCACCGGCCGCCGCATGAAACAGATCTGGCAGGACGTGCGCGCCACCGTGGACGCCAAAGCTCAGTCCTACACACTCGACATGTTCACCGCCAAAGGCGCCGGCGAGATGTATTACATCTGAGCCGGATCGCCAGGCTGATGACAAAGATAGTCGCCTGACCGCTTGACGAGTTTGCCGGGCCGATACTTAATAATCCTTATGTCCTCACTCACCTTTCCCGACGTCGTCGCCACGATTGGCAATACCCCGCTCATCAAGCTCAACCGCATCGCCTCCGGCGTGCCCGCGAATATTTTCGTGAAGGCTGAGTTCTTCAACCCGCTCGCCAGCGTGAAGGACCGTATTGGCCGCGCCATGATCGAGGCCGGCGAACGCGACGGAAAAATCAAGGCCGGCACCGTCATCATCGAGCCGACCTCCGGCAACACCGGCATCGCGCTCGCCTTCGTCTGCGCCGCCCGCGGCTACAAGCTCATCCTCACCATGCCCGAGACGATGTCGGTCGAGCGTCGCGTGCTCCTGCGCATGCTCGGGGCGGAGATTGTGCTCACCCCGGGTGCCGAGGGCATGAAAGGCGCCATCGCCAAGGCCAACGAACTCCTCGCCCAGCACGGCGACCGCGGCTTCATGCCGCAGCAGTTCGAGAATCCCGCCAACCCCGAGATCCACCGCAAGACCACCGCCGAGGAAATCTGGTCCGCCACCAACGGCGGCATCGACGCCTTCGTCGCGGGCGTGGGCACCGGCGGCACCATCACCGGCGTCTCCGAGGTCATCAAGGCCCGCAAGGCCATCAAGACCTTCGCCGTCGAACCCGCGGCCAGCCCGGTCATCTCCGGCGGCAAACCCGGCCCGCACAAGATCCAGGGCATCGGCGCCGGTTTCATCCCGAAAAACTGCAACACCAAGATCATCGACGAGGTGATCCAGGTGAGCAACGACGACGCCTTCGAGACCGCGCGGCAGCTCGCGCTGCAGGACGGCATCCTCGGCGGCATTTCCACCGGCGCCAACGTCTGGGCCGCCCTGCAGGTCGCCAAGCGCCCCGAATTCGCCGGCAAGAACATCGTCACCGTGGGCTGCAGCTTCGGCGAGCGCTACATCTCCACCGCCCTTGCCGAGCGCGCCCGCCAGGAAGTCGCCACCTGAGGGCCCCGACTTTGGGCTCGCCCGCGCCCCCGCGCTGGCATTTCCAGATGTGACCGGTCCACCCGCCCCATGAACCTGCGCGACATCAAGCAAGCCCTGCTCGACTCCTACCAGCGGGACGGCGGCATCAACCATGTGGACGGCGTCAACCTGCCCGCGCAGGATTCGGTGCAGCAGCTGGCGGCCGACTACATGCACCTGATCTTCCCGGGCTTCTTCGAGGAGACCGGGCTGACCAAACAGGAGCTGCCCGATTTCCTCGACCGCCTGCTCGCCCGCGTGGAGCGACGCTTGGAAACGGAAATCGAGAAAAGCCTCCGCTTCGCGCAGGAGCCCAAGCCCGGCCCGCGCGCGAAGGAGCTCACCCTCACCGCGCTCGACCGGCTGCCCACCCTGCGGCAGGTCATCCAGACCGATGTGGCCGCGGCCTTCGCCGGCGACCCCGCGGCCCGCAGCGTCGAGGAGATCATCCTCGCCTACCCCTGCGTGCTGTCCATCTCGCTGCAGCGCTTTGCCCACGAGCTCTACAACCTCGGCGTGCCCCTGCTCCCGCGCATGCTCACCGAATACGGTCACGAGCGCACCGGCACCGACCTCCACCCCGGCGCGCGCATCGGCGAGCATTTCTTCATCGACCACGGCACCGGCGTCGTGATCGGCGAGACCGCCGAGATCGGCCGGCACGTGAAACTCTACCAGGGCGTCGCCCTCATCGCCCGTTCCACCGCCGGCGGTCAGGCCCTGCGCGGCACCAAGCGCCACCCCACCATCGGCGACCACGTCACCATCTACGCCAGCACCACCATCATGGGCGGCGACACCGTCATCGGCGCCGGCTCCACCATCGGCGGCAACGTCTTCGTCACCCAGAGCGTTCCGCCGCGCTCCCTTGTCATCTTGGAAGAGCATGGGCTCAAGGTCCTCAACAAGGACGACCGCGGCCCGGTCGCCGGCGTGGACTGGACGATCTGAACCGCACGGCGGCTCAGTCGCGCTCGCGTTTCCGGAATTCGCGATGACCGGCTTTCTGCAACGCGGCCAGCGCATCGACCTGCCGCACGGCCGCGGGATTGTCGCCGGCCCGCAGGGCCGCGAGCAGCTCGTTCAGTTGGTCGATCAGCTCGTCCATCCGCGCCCGGTAGGCGGCAATGAATGGCGCGCGCTCCGTTTCGGGCAATTCCGCCACCGTGGCGGGCACCAGGGCTTTTGCCGCCGTGGCGGCCGTGCGGATGACGGCCACGAGTTCGACCGACGATTCATTGTAGGCCGGCTCGGCCGCCTGTCGGCGCAGCCGCCGAAACGCGCTGCTCATCAGCTCCATCTGCTCGCCCAGCTCGGTCAGTTCCTCCTGCTTCACCTCCGGCTCTTCGGCCCGAAGTCCGGCGCCAGCCGGCAGGCTGCACACCAAGGCGGCAAGGAGAAGACGGCGCATCATGTCGGCAGGCAATCCGGCTTCGCCCCGGGCGCAAACGCTAACTCCGCGGCTCAGCCAAACTTGATGCCCTGGGCGAGCGGCAGCGCCCGGGTGCGGTTGATGGTGGCCGTCTGCCGCCGCATGTAGTTTTTCCACGCGTCGCTGCCGCTCTCGCGGCCGCCGCCGGTTTCCTTTTCCCCGCCAAAAGCCCCGCCGATCTCCGCGCCGCTGGTGCCAAGATTCACGTTGGCGATGCCGCAGTCGCTGCCCTTTGCCGCCAGAAACGCCTCCGCCTCCCGCACGTCGTTGGTAAAAATGGCCGAGCTCAGCCCCTGCGGCACGCCGTTCTGCAACGCCACGGCTTCTTCGAGCGTGCGGTAGCTCATCACGTAAAGGATCGGCGCAAACGTCTCCTGCTGGACCACCGGCAGGTCGTTGCGGGCCTCGATGATGCAAGGCGTGACGTAATTGCCGCGCCGCCGCGTGCCGCCGCAAACCACCCGGCCGCCCTGCGCTCGGGCTGCGGCCACCGCCGCCTGCATCGCCTGCACCGCCGGCGCGTCAATCAGCGGCCCCATCAGGGTGCGCGGATCGAGCGGATTGCCGATCTTCACCTGCGCATAGGCCGACTTTAGTGCCCGCAGCAGTCTGGGCTTAACGGAGGCGTGGACGATCAGTCGCCGCGTCGTCGTGCAACGCTGGCCCGCCGTGCCCACGGCCCCAAAAAGGAGGCCCCGCACCGCCAGCTGCAGGTCAGCCGAGGGTGCCACCACGACGGCGTTGTTGCCGCCGAGTTCGAGCAAAGTGCGGCCCAGCCGGCGCGCCACCACCTCGCCCACGCGGCGGCCCATGCGCGTCGAGCCGGTTGCCGAAACCAACGGGACCCGCGGATCGGCTGCCAGCCATTCGCCGACTTCGGCGCCCGCCCCGATGGCGAGGGCAAAAATCGCCGGGTCCACGCCGTTGGCGCGGCAGACTTTCTCCGCGATGCGGATGCAGGCGATGGCCGTGAGCGGGGTCTTCTCGGACGGTTTCCACACCGTGGCATCACCGCAGACCGCGGCGAGCGCGCTGTTCCAAGACCACACGGCCACGGGAAAATTGAAGGCCGAGATGATGCCGACCACGCCCAGCGGATGCCACTGCTCCATCATGCGGTGCCCGGGCCGCTCGGTCGCAATGGTCAGGCCGTGCAACTGGCGCGAAAGCCCCGTCGCAAAATCGCAGATGTCGATCATCTCCTGCACCTCGCCCTCGCCTTCCGCAACGATCTTGCCGGCCTCCAGCGACACGAGCCGGCCGAGCGGCTCCTTCAGCTCGCGCAGCGCGTTGCCCAGCTGACGCACGACCTCGCCGCGGGTGGGGGGCGGCGCCGCGCGCCCCCCAGGGAAAGCCCCCAGCCCCGCCCCGCTCCGGGGTG
>JAHCLN010000092.1 GCA_026125215.1 Opitutaceae bacterium | reverse complement strand
CTGCAGGCCCACACCGCCTCGGGCCGGCAGGCCGCGGTGGCCTACGTTTACCATGTGTTCCCGGTTCTCGGCGCCGCCCGCGATTTTCTGCGCCGCGGCGAACTCGGCGCGGTCAAGCACGTCGTGCTCAGCAGCGGCCAGCATTTTCCCACCTGCCGGCCCGCCCATGCCGTGCCCTACGCGCAGACCTATTACCGCGACCGTAAAACCGGCGGCGGCGCCATCCAGGACGCGCTCACCCACCTCGCCAACTGGATCGAGAGCGTGATCGGCCCGACCGACAGCCTCATCTGCGACTGCGCCCACCAGGTGCTCGCCGACGTCACGGTCGAGGACACCGTCAACCTGAGCGCCCGCCACGGCGACGTCCTCGTGAACTACACGCTCAACCAGTTCCAGGCGCCCAACGAAAATTTCATCCAGTTCAACGCCGTCGCCGGCAGCCTGCGCATCGAACTCCACCGGCAGCGCTGGGGCGTCTGCCGGCACGGCGAGGCGGACTGGACCTGGCACGAAGCGCCCGTGGCGGAGCGCGACGCGCATTTCATCGCGCAGGCCAATGCCTTTCTCGACCAGATTGAGGGCCGGCCCGCCCGGCTCTGCTCGCTCGCCACCGCCGCCCAGACGCTGCGCTTCAACCTCGCCGCCCTGGCCTCCGCCGATGCCGGCGGCGCGCGCGTGCGGTGCGCCGACCTCCATGCCTGACCAACCGCTGCGCCTTGCCATGCTCGGGATGATCCCGGGCAACGGCCACCCGTTCTCATGGTCGGCGATCATCAACGGCTACGATCCCGTCGCACTCGCGCAGTGCCCCTACCCGGGCATCACGAAATACATGGGCGCACACGCGCCGGAGACCGTCGGCATCCCGGGCGCGCAAGTCACCCATGTCTGGACCGACAACTCCGCCGAGGCCCCGCTCGTCGCCGCCACGGCGAAGATCCCGCACATCGTCCAACAGCCCGAGGATGTCATCGGTCGGGTGGACGCCGTGTTCATCGCGACCGACGACGGCTTCGACCACGTCCGCCGGGCGCGGCCCTTCGTCGAGGCCGGCCTGCCGGTCTTCGTGGACAAACCGCTCGCGACGAGCATCGGGGAGTTGCGCACCTTCATCGCGTGGGAAAAGGCCGGCGCGCGCCTGCTCTCCTCCAGCGGCATGCGCTACGCGCCCGAGCTCGATCCGTATCTCGACGGCGCGGGCGGCCTCGGTGAATTGCGCTGGATTTCGAGCACCACCGCCAAGGCGTGGGAAAACTACGGCATCCACGCGCTTGAACCCGTTTTCCGGATCCTCGGTCCCGGCTTCACCTCGATTCGTCTTGAGACCGCGCCCGGTCTTGAGGTCGCACACCTCGTGCACCGGTCCGGCACCCAGGTCACGCTGCCGGTCATTTACGACGGCGGCACCACCTTCGGCGCCATTCAACTGTGCGGCACCGCCGGCCTGGCCACGATCCGTTGCACCGACACCTACACGACCTTCCGCCGGCAGTTGGTCGCCTTCATCGAATTTCTGCGCACGGGCCGCTCCGCCTATCCCTTCAGCGACACCATCGAGCTGATGGCCGTCATCATCGGGGGCCTGCGCAGCCGCGCGGAAGGCTCGCGTCGCGTCGAAATCGCCGAAATCCTTTCCGCACTTTCCCCATGAAACTCCGCTCCAGCCGCGTGCTCCGCCTCCTCCGCGAAAACCGCTTCGCCGCCACGATGAAGCTCAACCTCACCGACCCGCGCGTGGCCGAGATGGCGGGCATCGCCGGCTTTGACGCCCTGTGGCTGTGCCAGGAACACGTGCCGGGAGACTGGACGACCCTCGAACACACCATCCGCGCCGCCCGGCTGCACGACATGGACACGCTCGTGCGCGTCGCCAAGGGCAGTTACAGCGACTACATTCGCCCGCTGGAGGCCGGTGCCACCGGCCTCATCGTGCCCCACATCGAGAGCGCAGCCGAGGCACGCAGAATCGTCGAGTGGACCCGCTTCCATCCGCTGGGCAAGCGCGCCCTTGACGGCGGCAACACCGACGGCGCCTACTGTGTTGTTCCGGTCGAGGATTATATCCGCAACAGCAACGCCGAGAAAATCATCGTGTTGCAGATCGAGTCGCCCGAGGCGCTCGAGCAGGTCGAAGCCATCGCCGCGGTCCCCGGCTTCGACGGCTTCCTCTTCGGTCCCGGCGATTACAGCCATCGCATCGGACAGGCCGGCAACCTCACCCACGAAGCCGTGGCCGCCGCCCGCCAGCGGGTCGGCCGCGCCGCCCGCGCCCACGGCAAGTTCATGATGACCTCGGGGCTTTACGTGCCGTTCGAGCAGCTCGTCGCCGAGGGGCACACGGTTTTTAACCTCGGCTCCGACGTCGGCGGCCTGAACACGTGGTTCCAGCAACGGCTCGAACTGCTCGCAGGACAGGTCAAAACCCTGCCGGCGGGAACTGCTCCAAAAAACCAGTCTCCCTATGCCTGAGTCGTCGCCCTTTTCCCTCGCCGGCAAGGTGGTCGTGCAATTCGGCGGCACCGGCCTGCTCGGCCGCGCCCTGGTGGACGCACTCGGCGCCGCCGGCGCGACGCTGGTCATCGCCTCGCGCAACCGGGCGGCCATCGAGGCCGGCCTCACCGCCGGCCGGCGGCAGCACGCCGAGCAGGTGGACATCACCCAGGAAGCCTCCGTCGCCGCCCTGTGCGACCGTGTGGTCGCCGCACACGGCCGCATCGACGGCCTTGTCTTCAACGCCGTCAGCCGGCCCATGCGGAACGAACGGGACACCGTCGCCGCCTGGGAGGAATCCATGCGGGTCAACGCCACCGGCCTCTTCCTCACCCTGCGCACCTTCGCCGATGCCATGGCCGCGCAGCCCACCGGCGGCAGCATCGTCAACATCGCCTCCATCCAGGGCATGGTCGGCGCCAACCCCTGGCTTTACGAGGGCACAGCCATGGGCACCGTGCCGGATTATTTTTTTCACAAGGGCGGCATGCTCAACCTCACCCGGCACTACGCTTCGCTCTATGGTCCGAAAAAAGTGCGTGTGAACGTCGTCTCCCCGGGCGGGATCTACAACCCCGAGAAACCGCAGGCCGCCCCGTTCCTCGAGCGCTACGGCCGGATGACCATGCTCGGCCGCATGGCCGAGGCCCGCGAGATCGGCGGGGCCGTGGTCTTCCTGCTCAGCGACGCCGCCAGCTACGTCACCGGCGTCAACCTGCCCGTGGACGGCGGCTACACGGCCAAGTGAACGCCACCTGCACAGGCAAATCCGTCTGGATCACCGGCGGGGCCGGCTATCTCGGCTCGGCTATCACCCGCGCGTTGGATGCCCAAGACGCGAAGGTGCTCTGCCTCGATCTGCCCGGCCGCGCCGAGACCTTGGTGCGCGAACATGGGCTGCAGTCCACCGTGCCCGTGGCGCTGGACGTCAATGATGCCGCGGCGCTGCCCGCCGCCCTCGACGGCCTGATCGCCGCGCACGGGCTTCCCGACGGCGTTGCCCATCTCGCCTTCGCCTCGTCGGGCGGACACCGGCTGGAGGACCTGCCGGCCGGAGAATTCCAAAAGACCTTCGACCGCGCGCTCACGCCCACCTTTGTCCTCTGCCGCCATCTAGCGGAAAAAATGAAGCCCCGTGGCACCGGCAGTATCGTGCTCTTCGCCAGCATGTATGGCGTCGTCGCGCCCGACCCGCGCATCTACGCCGCCCCGCTCACACCCAATCCCGTCGACTACGGCGCCAGCAAGGCCGCGATGTTGCAGCTCATGCGCTACCTCGCCGTGCACTACGGTCCGCACGGCGTGCGCTTCAACTGCATCACCCCGGGACCATTCCCCAACCCCGCCGTGCAGTCCGCCCACCCCGGCTTCGTAGGCGAACTCGCGAAAAAAACAGCGCTCAACCGCATCGGTCGCAACGACGAGATCGCCGGCCCCACCCTCTTTCTACTCTCCGAAGCCTCCTCCTACGTCACCGGCCACAGCCTCGTCGTGGACGGCGGTTGGACGGCTTGGTGAGACCGGCTCCCTGGCCCCAAAGGCCCAAGGCCCTGCGCCCGCTTTCGGCAACAACCCCGTGAAAATCATCCTGTCCGAACCTGTGTTGGTGGCCGAAGGTCCCGCCGGCGAAATCCGATGGGGCCGCTACCAGTTTCCCACCTTTGGGCAGATGGGTGATCGCCTCGCCCTTACCTTTCATGTCGCGGAAGACAGCGCCCGGGCCTACGGCCAGATTGGCCCAGAGCCCAACCGCGGCCTTTCAGCCGACGGCGGCCGCACCTGGTCGCTCGTGCGGGCCACCGAGCCCACGGACGGCATGCTGCTGCCCAACGGTGATCGCATCCGCATCGGCACGGCCGAGGTCACACCGAAGTCGATCCCCGTCGAAGGCCTGAAGCTGCCCGCGTCCGTCGGCACCCTGATTGGCACCTACGGACAGCTGCCTTACGTTTACTATCGCCACGACGAATTGCCCGCCGCCCTGCAGGGCGTGCCGCTTTCGCGCCGTCCGGCGGGGTCCGCGCGGTGGGTGGAGGAGCGCGCCCGCCTGGATGATCCCGCCATGATGCGCTACACCATCCAGGAAGTTTTTCCCGTGGTCTGGTGGGGCGATGTGCACCTCGCGGCCGACGGCTCCCTGCTGGCCGTCGTTTATCCCTGCTCCCTGCACGGCGAGGTCGCCTGCTACCGCTCGGCCGATTCCGGCCGCTCCTGGCAGGCCCAAGGCCGCATTCCCTACCGGCCCGACCTCAAGGCCGATCCGCTGGCACCCGACCGGGTGCACGGTTTCACGGAACCCGGTTCCGTCCTCCTGCGCGACGGTTCCCTCCTCGCCGTGCTGCGCACCACCGACGGGCTTGGGTCGGCCCCATGTATCGCAGCCATTCGACCGATCTGGGCCGGTCGTGGTCGGCCCCGGAAGTGATGAGCCCCACCGGGGTGATGCCGCGACTGCTGCAACTGGGCAACGGTGCCATTGTGCTCAGCTCCGGCCGGCCGGGCGTCGATCTCCGCTTCTGCTTTGACGGCCGGGGCATGCGCTGGACCGACCCGCAGCCGCTCGTGCCGCTGACCTCCGCCGATGTGCAGGCCGACAGCTGCGGATACACCAGCCTGTTCGCCCTGGGCGACGACTCGTTTCTCATCGCCTACAGCTGGTTCAAACGCCCGGCGGCCGACGGCACGCTGCGCAAGGCGGTGCTGGTGCGCCGGGTCACCGTGCGGCCCTAGCCGGGGCCACCGCTGTCACGACGACAAGACGCTTTCGCTTGCCGCGGCTCCTTTCGTTGCCGACGGTCGCCGGCATGAAGCTTTTTCGTGTGCTGCCGGTGTTGTTTTTGATCGCAACGGTCGGCACGGCGACCGCACGCGATGAGGTTCACCCCGACCGCATGGTCAGCCGCCTCGCCTTCGGCTCCTGCGTGATGCAGGACCGGCCGCAGCCGTTCTGGGAACACGTGAACACCTATGCGCCCGATGTGTGGCTCTGGCTCGGCGACACGGTCTACGCCGACTCACCCCGACCGCAGGCCGACACCGAGGAGGAACGCGCCCGCATCGTGCTCGACCGGATGCCGGAACTCTATCGCCAGCAGCGGGCCGAGCCGGGCTACGCCGCCCTGCGCGAACGGGCCTTCGTCGCCGGCATCTGGGACGACCACGATTACGGGAAAAACGACGCGGGGGCCGACTGGATCGGCCGCGAGGAAGCCCAATGGCATTTCTGGGATTTCTACGACGAGCCGGCGCAGAGCGCCCGGCGCGGACTGCCGGGCACCTACCGCGCCATCCGTTTCGGTCCGCCCGGCCGCACGGTGCAGCTCATCCTGCTCGACACCCGGTTTTTCCGTTCGCCGCTGACCCGGCTGGACGAATCGGCGGAGCATGACTGGCTGCTGGGGCAGCCCGGGCGCTATGAGGTCAACAATGATCCCGCCGCCACCGTGCTCGGCGAAGCGCAGTGGCAATGGCTGGAGCAAGTGCTTCGCGAACCCGCCGACCTGCGCGTGCTCGTGAGCTCGATTCAAATCGTGGCCGACGACCATCGCTGGGAAAAATGGGGCAATTTCCCGGCCGAGCGCCGCCGGCTCTTCCGGCTGCTGCGCGCGACCGGGGCCAACGGCGTGGTGATCCTCTCCGGCGACCGGCACACCGGCGAACTCAGTCTCCTCGATCCCGCCCGCGAATCCCATCCCGATTTCACCGCGCCCGATTACCCCCTCTACGACCTCACCGCTTCCGCTCTCACCCAATCGCGGCCGACAACCTTCGAAGCGCAGCAGGAAGGCCGCTGGGCCAACCCGGTTAGCCACCGGCACGAGATCAACCGCCACCGCATCGGCTCGGTGGTGCGTTACAACCATTACGGCACGCTCACCATCGCTTGGGAGCATGCCGCCGGCCCGCAGCTCACCTTGGAACTGGTGGCCGACAACGGCACTCCCATGCTGCGGCAGCAGGTGGACCTGACCGCCCTCCGCACCCCGGTCAGAAATTGACTCGCCCACTCCCTAGGGTGTTTACACCATGCGCGGTCAGGTCGGGCCTGTAGCTCAACGGTCAGAGCAGGGGACTCATAATCCCTTGGTTCCGGGTTCGAATCCCGGCGGGCCCACCAGCCTTCGCTCCCATGGAGCTTCGGCTCGGCGAGCCAGCCAATCAAACCTCATGCCAGCTGCATCCACTCCCTCCCAGGCCCGGCGAAGGCTGCCGCGCCGAAGCGCCAGGCGCGGAGGCGGGCCGGTCTCTGACCTATGAACGGATTTTCTTACGTTTATAGCCTGCAGTCGAAAGAGCATCCCGGTCGCTTTTATGTCGGTCTGACCGGTGATCTTGCTGCCCGGCTCGCCAAACATAACGCCGGGGAGGTTGCCCACACCGCCAAGTTCCGACCCTGGGAAATCAAGACTGCGGTCGCTTTTCGAGATCGCACCCGGGCCGTGGCTTTCGAGGCCTACCTGAAATCGCCTTCCGGACGGGCTTTTGCCAAGAAACGCTTGTAATGGAGCGGCTGTCATTTCCTCGTTGGAACAGCAGGAGTGCCATGGACCATCGGTTTCAAAGTCGTGCGATCAGCAGGCCCGCTGAATTTCGTGGCCCCGTTTCGTAGGTTACATCAGCGTTGATTCCCTCTGCATGCGCCACCCCCGCCCCTTTATTGCCGTCCTGCTGATTGGCCTGATCTGGATCCCGCTCACGGCCAAGCCCATCCGGGTGGGCGTGGAGATCGACTCGGCGCCATTGTCCTTCGAGGATGCCAAGGGACAGCGCACGGGCTTCACCGTGGAACTGGTCCGCGAGATGGCCAAGGCGGGCGGCTTCGAGGTGGAGATCGTGCCGAATTACTGGACCCAGCTCCTCAACGGTTTTCACGCGGGCGAGATCGACGTGCTGGCCAACGTGATCATCACGCCGGAACGCCTCGCGCAGATGGATTTCTCGATCGGGCACGCCCGCGTCCACGGCGTGATTTACCAAAGGGATGACCAGCCGCCGATGCGGAGCACGGCGGATTTCGCCGGCAAAAAGATCGGCACGCTCAGCGGCACGATCGCCTACCGCAACGCCATCAATCACCGGGGCTGGGGCGCGGAAATCATCGCCTTCAACTCCTGGCAGGCCCCGCTCGACGCCACCCATCGCGGCGAGATCGACGCGACCCTGATGCTCAGTCCGGTCAGCAGCCGGATGGCGAACCCCCACAATCTGCGCACCAAACTCGTGGACGATATCTTCCACCAGTATCACATGAGCGTGCGCAAGGGCGAGACCGCCCTGCTGGCGCAGCTGAACGAAGCCCTCGCCACGGTCCGCCACAACGGCACCTTCGACCGGCTGTTTGCCAGGTGGATCGGCCCCATCGAGCCGCGCCCGCTGCGCTTTGCCGACATCAAGCCCTACCTGCTCCCCGCGGCCGGCGGACTGGCCGTCGTGCTGCTCATCATGTGGTGGCAACGGCACATTTTGCTCCGGGTGGCGCGCCAGGCCGAAGCGCTGCGCCTGAGCGAGGAACGGCTGAAATTCGCCATCGAAAGCTCCGGCGACGGTGTCTGGGACTGGGACGCGGCCACCGGGAAGGTGCTGCGCTCCGGGCGCTGGAAGGAAATGCTGGGCTATGCGGAGACCGACATCGGCGAAGGCCTGGACGACTGGCGCAACCTGATCCACCCCGACGATCTCGCGACCGTCATCAGCCAACAACAGGCACACCACGAGGGCCGCACGTCCAATTTCTCCGTCGAACACCGCCTGCGCTGCAAGGACGGCAGCTGGAAATGGATCCTCAACCGCGGCAAGGTCGTGCTCCGCGATGCCAAGGGCCAGCCGCTGCGCGTGATCGGCACGCACACGGACCTCACCGCCCGCAGGCAGGCCGAGGAGGACCGGCTCGTCCTGAGCAAACTCGAGTCCACGGGCATCCTGGCCGGCGGCATCGCCCACGATTTCAACAACCTCCTCGCGGTCATCCTGCTCAACCTGGATCTGGCCGAGATGACCGGCGACAACCCCGCCGCCATGCAGACCCGCCTGCAGGAGGCCAAAAAAGCCTCGTTGGCGGCACGCCAGCTCACCCAGCAGCTGATCACCTTTGCGCGCGGCGGCGCCGCGGTGCGCCGGCCCGTGGATCTCAACCGCGTCATCCGGGAGGCGGCGGAGCTGGCCCTCAGCGGCTCCAACCTCACGCGGGAATTCACCCTGGCGGCGGATCTCCCGGCGGTCGAGGCGGACGACGGCCAGATCGGCCAGGTCGTGCGCAACCTCGTGATCAACGCCCGCGAGGCCATGCCCGACGGCGGCCGGCTGGGGGTGCGGACGGAAAGCGTGCAGCTGAACCCCGGCAACACCCAAGGCCTCCCGGCCGGAACCTACGTGCAGGTGTCGGTGAGCGATTCCGGCCACGGCATCCCGGCCGCGCTGCTCGAAAAAGTGTTCGACCCCTATTTTTCCACGAAGGATCGCGGCGTGCAAAAGGGCATGGGCCTGGGCCTGACCATCTGCCACTCGGTCATCCAGCAACATCAGGGCGCCATCACCGTGGACTCCTCGCCGCGCGGCACCACCTTCCGGTTTTACCTGCCGGCGCTGGCGCAAAAAGCCCGGGAATCCGGCTCGCCTTTTGTCGCCCCGGCCCGGCCGGCCACCGGCAAAATCCTCGTGATGGACGACGAGGCCACCATCCGCGAGACCCTCGGCCGCACCCTGGAAAGGCTGGGCTACCGCATGGAGTCCGCCGAGCACGGCGAAGCCGCCGTGGCCCGCTACCGGGCCGCCCTGCAGGCCGGCGCCGGCTTCGACGCCGTGCTGCTCGATCTCACGGTCCGCGGCGGCATGGGCGGCCTCGACACCCTGCGGGCGCTGCAGGCGGTGAATCCCGCGGTCCGGGCCATCGTGATGAGCGGCTACGCCAATGCCGCGGAGCTGCGCGACCACACCCGGCACGGCTTTGCCGCCGCGCTGACCAAACCCTTTACGCTGGAAACCCTGCGCGACACGCTGGACCGGACGCTGGCCGGCTGAAGCCCGCCGGCGCGGTCAGCTCTCGTGCCGCAGGGCCTGGAGCACGTTGAGCGAGTGGTTGCCGATGCTCTCCATGTTGTTGAGCATGTCGATGTAGAGCATCTCGGCCTTGATCACATCGCCGCTCACGCGCATGCGACGGACGGATTCCTTGCGCAGGTTCTTGCGGAACGCGTCGATGAGGTTTTCCAGCTGGTAAGCGGTTTCCATGTCGGCGGTGACCACGCCCGTGGTCAGCCGGCTCGAATAGAAGTCCATAAACTGCAGGAGCAGCTGGGAGAAGTCGCGCACCTGCCGGGTGACTTCGGGCGGATGCTGGCGGCGCTTGCGGTGTTTGCGCTCGGCCAGCAGCACCAGCCGGTAGCCGCAATCGCAGATGTCCTCCAGCTCCGCCACCACGCGCAGCATGGAGGTGACGCGGGCGCGGGTTTCCTCGCTCAGACCGCCGGAAGCGCAGCGCAGCAGGTATTGGGTGGTGGCGAGGGCGCGGCGGTCGCTTTCCTTCTCCAGCTCCTTGAGCTCGGTCATGCGCGCCTCCAGGTCGGCGGGCGGGTTTTCGAAGAGATCGCTGAAGCCCATGACCAGCTCGCGGGTGATGGCGCCCATGCGCTGGAGGTCGCGCTCGGCCTCGGCGAGGTTGAGTTCGCCGGTGCGCGGCACCAAGGGCGAATCATAGTCCATGTGGTCGCGGGCCGGTTTGGCCGGCCGGTCTTTCACGAGGCGCTCGGCCAGCCGGGCCAGCTGCGGCACAAACCCGATCAGGAGGGCGGTGTTCAGGACGTTGAACAGGGTGTGAAAGGCCGCCATGTGGAGCGGCATGTGCACGGGATCCGTCGCGTCGGCCGGCACCAAGTCCTGGACGAAGTTCACGAACGGGTTGAACAGCGCGATGGCCCAGACCACGCCGATCACGTTGAAGATGAAATGCACGCGGGCGGCCCGCTTCGCCTGCACGTTGCCGCCCAGTGCGGCAAGGTTGGCGGTGATCGTGGTGCCGATGTTCTCGCCGAGCGTGATGGCGCAGGCGGTGGGAAAATCGATCCAGCCCTTGTAGGCCATGGTGAGCGTGATCGCCCCGGCCACCGAGGAGGACTGGACGATGATCGTGAGCAGGATGCCGAAGCCCAGGAAGATGAGCGTGGAGGCCAGCCCGTGGCCGGTGTAGTCCTTGATGAACTCCAGCACCTCGGGGTTGTTTTTGATGTCGGGCACCGCGTCCTTGAGGAACATCAGCCCGATAAAGAGCAGGCCGAAGCCCATGCAGAACTCGCCGAGGTTGCGCAGCCGGGGCTTGCGGGCAAAGAGCAGCGGCAGCGCCAAACCCATGATGGGCAGCGCGACCGCCGAGATGCTGAACTTGAAGCCGAAGAAGGAGACCAGCCAGAAGGTCGTGGTCGTGCCGATGTTGGCCCCCATGATCATGCCGATGGCCTCGACGAGCGTGAGCAGCCCCGCGTTCACGAAGCTCACCATCATCACGGTCGAGGCCGAGGAGGACTGGACCATGCAGGTGACGAGGAACCCCGTGCCGACCCCGGCAAACCGGTTGCCCGTCATGGTGCGCATGATGCCGCGCAAGCGCTCGCCGGAGAGCTTTTGCAGCGACTCCGACATGATCTTCATGCCGAAGAGGAACATGCCGAGGCTGCCGAGGATGGAGAGGGTCGTGCCGATCATGCGGGAGTCGGTGTCAGGGTTAGGGTGCGCCCCGGCGCTGGGCAAGGCCGCTTGTTACAATTGTGTGACCGGCGGGCCACACGCGGATTGACGCCGGCCGGCGGCCCGATGCACTGGCCGCCAGCATGAGCGAAATCGACCTTTCGGCCCTCCGGGCCAACCCCCGTGCCGCTGCC
Organism: Opitutaceae bacterium; assembly: GCA_026125215.1. Taxonomy (GTDB): domain Bacteria; phylum Verrucomicrobiota; class Verrucomicrobiia; order Opitutales; family Opitutaceae; genus UBA2377. Next base: position 2,570 of record JAHCLN010000092.1, on the reverse strand, counting down.
TGGCGGCTGCGGCTGGCGGAATTCATCGAACAACCCCGGATGCAATACGGCATCGTCGGGCTGATTTTGCTCAATGCCGCGATCCTCGGCCTGGAGACCAACGCCGCCATCATGGCCGAGTGGGGCCCATGGCTCATCCTGGCGGACCGGCTCTGCCTCGCGGTCTTCTGCGTGGAACTGGCGGCCAAGTTTGTCGCCTATCGCGGGCTCTTCTGGCGCAACGGCTGGAACTGGTTCGATTTCGCGGTCATCGCCGTGGCGCTGGCGCCCGGCGCGGGCGCCTGGTCGGTCTTGCGCTCCCTCCGTGTGCTGCGGGTGCTGCGTCTGCTCACGGTGGTGCCGCAACTGCGCCGGGTGGTGACCGCGTTCCTGCACGCCATCCCGGGGCTGGTCGGCGTGATCGCGGTGATGCTGATCTTCTTCTACACGGCGGGTGTGCTGGCCACAAAACTCTTCGGTGGCACCCATCCCGAGTTCTTCGGCAGCCTCGGCGGCAGCCTGTTCTCGCTGTTTCAGATCATGACGCTGGAAAGCTGGTCCATGGGCATCGTGCGGCCGGTGATGACCGTGCACCCGTGGGCGTGGATGTTTTTCGTGCCGTTCATCGTGGTCGCCACGTTTACGATCCTGAACCTCTTCATCGGCATCATCGTCTCGACCATGCAGGAACTCGGGGTGAAGGAACACGCCGCCGAGGTCGCCGCCAAACACGCCGCCGCGCCGGCCGAGTCCACCGCCGCCATCATCGCCCGCATCGAGTCCGACCTGGCCAAGTTGAAGCAGCTCGCCCGCTGAAACCGTTTGCCCATGACCACCCCTTCCGCTTCCCCCGCTTGGCGCCGCGCCGACACCACCTGGTTCCGGGACTGCCGCTGGGGCATGTTCACCCACTACCTCGCCGACGCGGCGAGCAACTTGCAGCCGATCACGCTTTCGCCCGACGACTGGAACCGGCGGATTGACGCCTTCGACACGGACGGCCTCGCCCGGCAGCTCGCGGATCACGGCGTGCCGTATTTTGTCATCACCCTCGGGCAAAACTCCGGTTTCTACCTGAGCCCCAATGCCGCCTACGACGCCATCACCGGCATCCGGCCCAGCAAGTGCTCGCGGCGCGACCTGATCGCCGACCTGGCCGCGGCCTTCAGGCCGCACGGCATCCGGCTGCTGGTGTATCTGCCCGGCATGGCGCCGGCGACCGACGCCGTGGCCAAGGCAAAACTCGAAGGCGTGGACGATGCGCGCCACACCACGCTGCAACGCCACTGGGAGGCCGTTTGCCGCGAATGGTCGCTGCGCTGGGGCCAATCCGTCAGCGGCTGGTGGATCGACGGCCCCTACGACGCGCCGGCCTACCAGCATCCCGACGAGCCCAACTACCGCAGCTTCGCCACCGCGCTGAAGGCCGGCAATCCGGACTCGATCGTCGCCTTCAACAACGGCCTGCGCACGCCACTCTACTCCATGACGGAGTATGAGGACTACACGCCCGGCGAAATCGAGCGCGACATGACCGTGTCGCCCGGCCACCTGCCCGACCTCTCCCGCCTCGCCCCCTACCCCGAGTTCATCAACGGCGCACGGCTGCACGTGCTGACGATCATGGGCGAATGGTGGGGCAAGGGTCCGGTGCGCTTCCCCGACGAGCTGACGATCGGCTACACCAAGTTTATCAATAGCCGCGGCGGCGTGGTTTCGTGGGACGTGCCGCTGACCCGCGCGGGGCTGATCGAGGAAGAGTTCCGCCCGCAGGTCGCCGCGCTCGGCCGCGCCCTGCGTCAGGGCGCCTGATTCCGGCCGTAGATTGCGGCCAGTTGTGCCGCCGTCCGCCGGATTTTTTCTCGCAGCTCCGGCGGACCGACGACCTCGGCGGCCGCGCCCCAGCCGAGCACCCATTGCTCCACTTCCTCCAGCGCGCCGAGCCGCAGCCGCAGCTCCAGCGCGCCGCCCGGCAGCTCGCGGAGTTCCTGCGACTCGTGCCACTCGCGTTCACGCACACGCTCGGCGGCCGCGGAGGCGAACCGGATGACCACGCGCCAGTCGCCCGTGCCGCCCAGCACGCCGAGCGCGTTGGCAAAAAACTTTTCCGGGGAAAAATCCGCCGGCCGCTTGAAAACAGTCTTGGTGGCCGTCACCGCCGAGATGCGCGTGAGGGCAAAGGTGCGCAGCGCCCCGCGCTCCGGGTCGTGGGCGATGAGATACCAGAGATTCTCGCGGTTCGCCAGGTGGTAGGGCTGCACGCGGCGCGGCGCAGCCTGGGTCGTCCCGGGCTTGCGGTAGGCGAAAGTCACTTCCGTCTGGTGCAGCACCGCGGCGCTCAGCGTGTTGAAGACCGCGAGGTCGGTCTTGCCCAGGCCGATGTTCTTGAACGACACCGCCCGCAGCTCGTCGGCCGGCGAAAACGAAATGCGGTCGCGCAGCCCCGCCGCGAGCTTGCCGAAGGCCACCTCCAGTTGCCGGTGAAACGGCGTGCCGCGGTATTGCTCCAGCGCCCGCTGTGCCACCAATAGGGCGAGCAGCTCGCCCTCGGTCACGTTGACCGTCGGGAAGGCGTTCACCGGCGAGGTGTA
>JAHCLN010000091.1 GCA_026125215.1 Opitutaceae bacterium | reverse complement strand
GGTCAGCGGTCAGCGACTTGGCACCGGCGGGAAGGGGCGCGCTTTGGCCGCGATTGAGCAGCCACAGGTCGATCCCGTGCTGAAGGGCCAGTGCCGTGGAGGCCGTGCTGATCAGGCCGGTGCCGCCGATAAAAAGAACTTTCATGGGGAGAAATTTGTATCCGGATGCATGAGCAATACGAGCGGGTTCCAGCTCAGGAACCCGCCGTTGAAATTGGGCGCACCGGTATCGGGATGGTAGCACTCGTGCACCATGCCGGTTTGCGCGAGATCCTGCGCGAGCAGCGCGCGGGTCTTCTCCGCCAATGCGGCGGCCTCACGGGTGAAGCCATACCGCCGCAAGCCCTCCCAGGTCATGAAATTCGAAATAACCCACACGGGGCCCAGCCAATTGGAGGGGTTCGACGTGTTGCCTTCCGTGGAATACATGCGCTCGTTGCTCGCCAGCGTGCGCACCCCCCACCGGGCGTTGAGCACGTCACCGGCCTGCCAATGCCGCTCGATCATCGCGCGCGCCTGCTCCGGCGAGGCGATGCCCGCCCACAGCGGGGCGAAGCCGCTGGAACCCTTCAATTTCAGCGGCAGCGACCGCCAGGTCATGTCCATGCCCCTTGGAAAGTCCGCCGGGATGTAGCGGTCGCGCTGATCCCGGCACTGCACATCGACCGTATAAAAGAATGCATCAATCGGATCCCAGCATTCGCGCCGGATGCTCTCGCCCACCCGCCGGGCTTGCGCTTCGAGCCGCGTCGCGTCGTCGCCCCGCCCCAGCCTCCGCGCGATCTCCGCCGCGGCCGCCAGATCGGCGGCGAAAAAACAATTCAACAGCAACCCTGCCGAGGCAAACTCCGGGCGACCGAAGATCGCCGGATCGTTGTCGGTTCCATCCGCCAGATCGGAACCCCACACGATCAGCCCGGTGCCGTTGCCGTCGTAAACCGTCTGCCAGCGGGCCAGGAATCGCGTCAAGCCGTCGAAGTAAGGCGCGAGCCACTGAAAGTCGCCGGTCATGTCCGCCAGTTCGAGCGCGAACTGCGCCAGGACGGGCTTGGCCTGGTTGTGCGTGCCGTCCGCCCGCGCGCAGTCGAACACGTCGGGCCGCTGCGGCTCCAGCAGCAGCGGGATCGCGCCGTTGGCGGTCTGGTTTTCCATCAGGTTTTTCCAGCTCCCCAGCGCGTGCCGGGTGAGGATCTCGCGAAAATCATCCCCGGCGTGCTCTGCGGCGGCGCGCAGCCCTTTCACCATCCAATAGCTGTCCCAATCCCATAGCTGGTTGGCGTAAAGTCCGCCCGGGACAAGATACGGGTGGCGCAGGCAGCCTTCGGGGGCGCGGAAGATGTTCTTCGCGGCCCCAAGGAAATAATGTGCCAGCCGTCGCTGCTCGTCACTCATGGCGGGATTCGAGCGCCGGCGCGTCACGAGACCGCGCAGAACCGGCGGCTGAGCCGGCCTGCGCTGGCCGTGTAGATCATGAAACCTTTTTCCGTCGTCCCGTCATGGTTGTCCACCACCCACCCACAGCAACGGTGCGTCGCGATCGTCGCCGCGCCGGACGATTGTTCGGCGAAGCCGTGAAAATGCCCGGTCAGGACACCCTGCAGGTTGAAGCCGCGGAATTTTTCGAGCAATGCGGCGGCGTTCACCGGCTGCATCCGGATATTCGCGGGTGCGCCGGCCGGGATCAGCGGGAAGTCGATGATCAGGGGGAAATGCGTGAAGACCACCAAGGGGCGCTCCCGATCCAGGCCGGACAACAACTCGTCAACCCACGTCATGGTCGCGGCCGAAATCCGGGTGTCGTGCCAGAGCAGCTTCTCCGTCGTGTCCAGCCCGATGAACTGCCAGCCGGCGTGCTCGAACGTGTAATTGGTGCGGCCGGGGAAGGATTCCTCGTATTCGCGCAGGCTTTCGGCCTCCGTGTAATCGTGGTTGCCCGGCACCGGGTAGGCCGGGACACCGAGACGACCGAACAGATCCCGGACCGCGGCGAAGCACGCCCGGTCGCCGGTATCAACCAAGTCGCCCATGTGCAGGCAGAAGTCGGGTCTTTCCTCCCGGACGCGGTCAACCACCTTGCGCAGCCACGCCCCGCAGGCGGCGGTCTTGTAGTGCGTGTCGTTGATCGTCGCAAAACTGAAGCTCCCCGCCGGAGCCGAGGCGGCCAGCGGTCCCGGCCAGACGGAGGCGAGCAGCGCCCCGGCGGACAGGTGCTTCAAGGCATCCCGCCGGGATATTTCTCGGGCACCGGCGGCGGAAGCGGAGAGTGGGGACATCAGTTGACGGGTTTGCCTGCGCGGGTCGTCCGGGCGGGGTGCGGGCGTGGCCGAGGCTCAGAACTTCACGCTGGCGGACAAGCGGAAATCACGGGGCCGGTCCCATTGGGCCGAGGTCAGGCGTTGCGCGGTGTAGGTGACCTCGTTCGTGACGTTGTTGATGTTGAGCGAGAAGGTCGTGTCGAAGCCGGCGACTTTCGTCGAATACCCCAGCAGCAGGTTGGCGATCAGGAAGTCCGGCGTGAAGTAATACTGCCCGCCCACGATGCCGAGGTAGGCCTCGCCCCGGTAGTTCAGGCCGCCGCCGAGCACCAGGCCCTTGAGCTTGCCGTCCCTGAACGCATAGCGGGTGAACACGTTCACGCTGTGCTCGCGCTCGGGGGCCACGAATTGCGCGTTGGTCACGGCGGGCGAGATCAGGTTGTTGAGGAGGTTGTATTCGGCCAACGGCCGGTTCTCGGCGCGGGCGCGCTCCCAGAACGGGCGCGTGAAGGGGAAGACATCCGACTGGCGGAGATCCACGTGCGAATAGTTCGCCATCAGCGTCCAGTTGGGGACGGGATTGAGCGTGAGTTCCACTTCGTGGCCGCGGCTGTTCAGCGAGATCGTGTCGCCGGTCGGGCCGATGCCCGTCGGAATGACCGTCCCGGCGCCAAACATGGAGTTGATCTGATCGCGGACGTTCTGGGGCACGGCCGAGCGGGTGTTGTTCACGCCGATGTCAAAGTGCGTGAAGCTCAATGCCGCCTTGCCCTCGAACGCCTCGATCCGGATGCCGAACTCGCGCCCCTCGCCCTCTAGGGGAGCAAGGATGCCGCCCAGGACGCTGAAATCCTGCCCGGAAGGCCGGAAGGCTTCCGCATAGTTGCCGACGAGCGACACGCGCATGCCGTTGAAATTGCGCAGGACGTCAATCACGGCGCCGTAATTGATGTTGTCGGCGCTGAGCGTCGCGTCCGGCGCCCAAATGCCGGTGTAGCCCACGCTTTCGGCCACGGTCCCTCCTCCCGGCACGGACCTGGCCGCCGTCACCACTCTTTGCCGCTCGACGTCCAGTTCATGGCGCACATGCCCCACCACGGTATGGATGCGCCCATCCCAATACTTGCCGATGGCCGCGATTGACCGGCTCGACAGGTCGGTGACGCTTTTCGCCCACGTGGCGCCCACGCCAAACAGGCGGGTCTGGCCCGACAGAAGGTTCCAAGTGTGGTCCCTCGACTCGTATTCATCCACATATTTGCGCCGATAGACCAGCACCCTCAGATCGTCGGTGGAACGCTCCTGATAGGACTTGCCCTCGAAAGGCGCGTGGCGATGCGTCCACATGCCCACCAGCCGCTGCTCGATGCCCAGGGGAAGCTCCAAGTTGTAGCTCGCGGCCAGCCGCAGGTCGGTCACCCAGTTCCGGTAGTTGAACTGGATGTGCCGGTGATCCACATACAGCTCGTTCAGGTTGGGGTTCGGCGAACCGTCCGGCAGCAGGGGATTGGGGTCGCGGCGCAGCACGGCGGCGTCGGTGTCTCCGCGCACCTGGTCGTTGTGGCTGTTCTGGCGGTTGACCGTGGCCTCGAGGTTGAGCTTGTCGAACAGGGTCTGCTCAACGGTCATCGCCCATTGCGAATAATTCCGGGTGATGTAAGGCGTGGGGCCCTGGAACTGGTATTCGCGCGGGACGAGACTGAAGTAAGGCGACGTCTGGTCCATCACCAGGGTGGTGCCTTCGGACCGCCGGAAGCCCGCCGCGCCATACCGGGTCACCGTCCTTCCATCATAGGAAATGTAGTAATTGTTCGCGTCGCCGGTGCGGACCGTCGTGCCCGCCGTGGCGGAAACCGCCGGGTCGTAGCTCGAGAAGTTGTCCGAAAGCATGACCGTCCCGATGTTCCGGTCCAGCCGCCCCACCTCGCCCTCGAAGCGTATCCGGGTTTTCGCAAAGGGCTGGAAGGTGCCCGCCACGTGCGCGCCCCAAAAATCGGACTTCCGGAAGTCGCGGAAATCCTCGCTGTGCGCGACGGCCAGGTTGACGCGCAGGGCCAGCTTGTCGTTGACCTTGCGATTCACATCCACCTCGGCGCGCCGCCGCTCCCATGAGCCGACCGACATCGTGGCGCTGGCGGCATTCTTGAACTCGGCCCGCTTCGTGACGATGTTCATCAACCCGCCGGGCGCGGCCGTGCCATACAGGAGGGCATTAGGTCCCCGCAGCACCTCCACGCGCTCGACGCTGAAGGTATCGGTGGGGATATACCAGATGAAGAAATTCCGGCTCTGGTGCTCGTTGTTGATCCCGCGGATGTCATACTGGGTCTCATTGAACGGGATGTTGTGCCAGTCCGTGCCGGTGGCATAGCGGGATAATTCAAACAAATCTGTGACACCGGTGTCTTTAATGAGCTCATTATTGAGCACGGTGATGGAGGAAGGCAGGGTGCTCAGCTCGACCGAGACGAGACTGCCGCCGGCGGAATAGACCGACCGGTAACCGCGATCCTCCGTGGTATTCACTTCAAACGGGGAAAGCACAATCGGCCCCTCCTGAGAGGGCGCAGCGTCAGTCTGATCCACACTTTGCGCATTGGCGGACATTGCCACGAGAGCCGACAGGGCGAGGGAAATCGTAGAGCTAGGTTTCATGGAGGGGCAGAGTAAGGGGTGAGAGGTAAGGGGTGATGATGCCACCAAAAATGACACCGATGTTATTTGTCAACCCCTATTTCTTTTATCACGGCGCGCCTCAAGCCCTCCCCAAGCATCCATTGCTCCACCAAGGCAGGCGTTGCCAAAGACTTTCCATCCGGTGTTAAAAACATTCTTGGCCCGGCAAAAGCAGTCGGCAACTGGCATCCAACGAGCGCATGATGGACGCTTCACCGGCACTCGGGCGGACGCATCTCCGATTGCGGGCCGGCCGTCAGCCTGCCAGAGTGGCTTTGTGTCCCTTCCCGGCTTCACCTTTGTCTGTCCGCCCGATCACGGATTTTGGCAACTCATCCAGACCTCCGGGTTGCAGTCCAACCGCCACAACTCCCCGGAGGAAGCCATCACCCAAGCTGCCCCGGGCGGCGCCGTGGCCGTGCTCGCGGCGGACAAACCGGCCGGGGTGGACGCCACGCTGCTCGCACAGGCCGCTGCCAGGCGGCTCCGCCTCTACATCGAGTTACCCGACGTCCTGCCCGGCTTGGAAATCGGCCCGCCCACCGCCGACAAAAACCTGCGCGGCGTGGTCGCCGGCGATTTCTTCGGCGCGGACCTGCCGCCTTTGCGCATCGTCGCGCTCAACGGCTGCCCGCATGTGCGGATGGCCGCGGCGCATCCCCATCTCGTGCTCGCCCGCGTCGTGGGTGTGGACACGGCGGTCTTCGGCCTGACGGATACGCCGACCGTGCCGTTGCTGTTCGAGGCCGGTGCCAACCTGCTCGTGGCCGCCGCGCCGCTCAGCCGGTTGGTCGCGGGCCGCGGCATGCCCGCCAGCGCGTGGCGAACGATCTGGCGGGCGATTCTGCGCTGGCTGCAACCACACGCATCTGAACCGTTGGTGCGCTGGCGGGAATCGGTGCATCCCAGCCATGGACGCGACGAATCCCTGCCGCCGGAAGCGGAAACGCAGGCGCTACGGCGCGCCGCGGACTGGGTGACAGCCAGCCGGCTGTTGCGGCACGCGGACTGGCCGCGCGAGGTGCTGGACCGCTCGCTGACGTTCAACACCGTGCGGGAAAAACCCGGCGCAACGCTCCCGTCGGGTGACGGCTCGCTCGGCGTGCTGGAAGGCTTCAGCTCCACGATTCATGCGGACGGCAGCCAGCCGGTGCGCTACGCCGTGCGCTCCGAGTGCGCCGGCGAGGTGGCCATGTTGATGGCCTTCGATGCCGCGCGGCACGGCGGCGCACATCACGCCGCCATCGCCGGCAACCTGCTCGACTTCGCGCTGCTGCGGGCGGACCTCGCGAGCACGGGGCCGCGCCGACTACACCGGCATCACCAGGACCATTCTGGAAAGCGGCGCCGAGGTCATTCTTTCCGGCGGCGAGATTTACATGCTCCCCGCCGGCGTGACCGGCCGCCACGGCCGGGCCGGCGTGCGCACCGACGGGCTCGACCTCATCGCCACCGCCCGCGCCGCCGGCTACACGGTCGTCTATGACCGCGCCGAACTCCTCGCCGCCGCCGCCGATCCCGCCACGGTGAAACTGCTCGGCGTGTTCGCCGCGACCGACACCTACAACTACGAAACCGAGGAGAAACTGGCCGCCGCCGGGCTGCCGCAATACAACCCCGGCACGCCGGATCTCGCCGACATGACCCGTGCCGCGCTCCAAGTCCTCGAACGGTCGGGCCGGCGCTTCATCCTCGTCGTCGAGGAGGAGGGCACGGACAATTTCGCCAACTCCTACAACGCCGCCGGCACCTTCGAGGCGCTGCGCCGCGCCGACGCCGCCATCGGCGCCGCCCGCGGGTTTCTCGCCCGCCACCCCGCCACCCTGATCCTCACCGCCGCGGACAGCGATGCCGGCAGCCTGCAGGTGGTGGACTTCGGCCAGCAAAAGAGCCCCGACGAACCCGCCCCGATCCTGCCGCCCGTCACCAAGATCGGCACCCCGCTCGACGGCGTGGCGGGCACCGGCACCGCCGCCTTCCTCTCCGCGCCCAACGCCCACGGCAACCGCAGTTGGTTCGGCGTGAGCTGGGGCGCACCCGACGATGTCCTCGGCGGCGTGGTCGCCCGCGCCGCGGGCCTCAACGCCCACCGCCTGCGCGTGAACCTCGACAACACCCAGCTCTACGAACTGATGTGGGAAACCCTCTTCGGCCGCGAACTGCCGCCGGCTTCAGACTGAGCATGTCCGCCTGCCCGACCGGATGCGGCTGCTGGCGGCGTTAACGCTCCGCATCGAACAGGCTGCTTCCCGTTGACTGAGGCGGACGCGGCACCTGCAGCAAGGCCGCGAGCGTCGGCGCGATGTCCTGCATCCCGACCCGCCGGTGCCCCCGCACGCCTTGCGGCACGCCGCGGCCATACCAAAGCAGGGGCACATGGGTGTCGTAGTCGTAAGGCGTGCCGTGGTTCGAGCCCGACCCCCGCCGGTCCACAAAATATCGATTCAACACATAGACCACGTCCGGGCTGCGTTCCTCATGATAGCTGAGCCGAACCGCCTCGCCGAGCGGACCGAGCGGCCGTTCCGACTGCAACTCCGTGCGGGTAAACGCAGCCCTGAATTCCGGCCGGGCCTGCAGTGCCTGCCGCAACCGCGTCTCGCCGTCAGCGCGCGAGACCTGCACCTGCGCAAGGGTTTCCGGCACGAGGTGAAACCCCATGCCATCGCGCACAAACCAGCGTTGGTCCGCAGAGGCGGAATCCCCCGACAATGCGGCATCCAGCCCGGCCTCGATAGCCGGCCAATCGAGACGGCCATGGGAAATGGCCGGCGACCGGGTTGCCATCCGTTCGGGCAGCGGAGCGACGCCATGATCGGCGGTGAGCACCACGAGGTAGTTTCCCTTGCCCATGTGCCCGTCGAGGAACGACAGCAGCCGCGCGAGCAGGCGGTCCAGCCGGAGCACGGCATCCATCATCTCGACGCTGTCGGGGCCAAAGGCATGACCCAGAAAATCAATCTGCGAAAAGCCGATGCACAACAGGTCCGTGGCGGCGCGCCGCCCGAGGTTTTCCGCGACAACCGCAGCGATCACAAACTCGACCAGGATCTCGCTCGCCATCGGCGATTGTTCGAACGCCTCGTAAAACGCCCGGCCAATCTCCTTGTCGCCACCGTCAATCGTCTTGGGAAACGTCGTGCCCATCCCGAAACCGCCGTCTTCGCCGAGCGCATCGTCGGGACCGGCCACGGCTTCATACACGGACGGTTCCAGCAACAGTTCCCAGCGACACCCAAACGTTCGTTCGACGCGGCCCTGCGCATTGAAAGCGGCAACCCATGCCGGAAGCGCGTCGTGGTAATAACGCGAGGACACGAACGCTCCGGCTTCCATCCAATACGCCGCATCCGCCGACTTGCCGCCCATCAGGATTGCGGACCGGTCCTTGTTGGCAATCGAGAGGACACGGCTGTCCCCGCCGTGGCGCTGTTTCAGAATGTCGCCGACGGTTTCCGCCTGAAAATTCCGCGGCGACCGGCCCGGCTCAAAAAACAGCGGCACGGGGGAGGGCCTGTTTTGGGCCGGCCCAACGATCGGGGAATCAGGATCCTCCACCGCCAGCACTCGCCGCCATGTCCGCCGGTCAATCCAGACGTTGTCAACGATGCCGTGGATGTTCGCATGGACGCCGCTCAGGATCAAAGCATGCCCAGGCGCCGTCTTCGTGTAGGCGTGTTCGTAATGGCAGGCGGCAAATTCCAGCCCGCCACTCCGCAGGCGGGCGAAACCGCCGGGCGAGAACCAGGGGGCAAAGCGGTCGAGGTAGTCCGCCCGGAATTGATCAATGCTGATCACGACAGTCAGGCGGGGCGGTTCTCCGGCCTGCCCGGACGCGCCCATGGCAAGAACGGCCGCGGAAAACCCCGCGCACAAACCTCCGCAAACCCGGAACAGACCCGGCGGCTTCATCAGGCGCCTCGTCGTTGTTCCAGGGTGCGCCGCAATTCGACGGCGGACTGTTCGTTGATGGGAAACCGCCGGATCGTGTAGACGGCCAGCAGGGCAAACACTATGGGCAGGAACGTGAACAGTATCCGCAATGTCAGCAATGTCTCGGGCGACTGCCCGGTGCCCAGCTTTACGTCAAAACCAGCACCCACCAGCAGATACCCGGCCACTGCGAAGTTAAGGGAATTGATCATCTTGTTCACCCAACTTTGCACCGCCCCGATCATGCCTTCGCGGCGCTTGCCGGTGCGGAGCTCATCCCAATCCGTCACATCCGCCTTCATCGTCATGAGAATCATGCTGGCGGCGCTCAGCCCCGGGCCGATCAACACGAAGGGCAGCCATACCAAGGAAGTGTCATTAGGCCGGTAACATGCCCACTTCAGCAAGGAGCCGACAATGATCGCCACGACACTGAGATAAAACACATTGAGCCGCCCGTAACGCTGGGCCAGCCTCGTCGCCGGCGCGACCGCCAACACGCTGGATACCAGCCAGGCGGTGCCGATCATGCCATTATCGAAGGACGAGGTGACCAAGTCCCCATTGCGCACATAATAGACGAGCAGGAAATAACCGACCGTGTTGACCAGGTTGCCGGCGATGCCGATCAAGATATCGGTGGCGACCAGCGGATAGATCGGCTTGAGCTTCAGGGTTTCCTTGATGCCAGCCAGCAGGGGCACCTTTTCCTGGTGTTTGATGCGGTCTTGATGTCGTTCGCGCACGCCAAACGCAGTCCAAGCCGCCAAGGCGATCGCGATCACCCCCACCCCTGCGCTCACCGCCCGCACGCCTTGGAGCGAATCCGCAAAGACCGGCAGCTGGGTGATTGAAAAAAGCCAGACCACGAGGATTGACACCCCTCGCATAAAGACCGTGGTGCTCGCCGCGAGTCGATTGCGACCGTGCGTGCCGGGCGAGAGCTCCGGCAACAAGCTCATGAGGGGGACGCTGATCATCGTATGCGCCGTGTAAAAGGCGAACATCATGACCGACAGATAGGCAAAGTATTGGGCCGGCTCCCAACCCCGCGGAAACCAATACAACGCGACAAAAAACAACGCGGTCAAAACACCGCCAACCATGATGAACGGACGCCGCCGACCCCAGCGGGACCGGAAGTTATCCGAGATCGACCCCATCAATGGATCAGCGATGGCATCCCAAAACCGGATCACCGTCAACAAGGTGCCGACCAGCGCCGGGCTCACCCCCAGAAGGATCGTGAACACCGGGCTCGCCAAATGCATGAGGGAATGCTCCGTCAAATTAATCGATCCGCCGCCCGCGCCATAGGCGAGCAGCTCCCTGCGGGAGAGGGCATCGGTCGTCTTGTCAGGAGGAGCGTCGGGACGGGAAGACATGGGGAAAAGCAAAAAGAGTGGGGTCAACGGGAGAGAGAGGGCTGCTCCCCCGGCTCCACAAAAACATCCAGCGCACGTCCCTCCGCCCAAGGCAGCGTGATGCCCATGACCCGGGCGATGGTGGGCGCAACATCCACGTTGCGCACCCGGCCAATCGTATCGCCAATCCGGATATCGGGTCCCGCGGCGACGAACATGGCCTCCATCTCCCTGCCGCCGACGAGATGGCCGTGGTAGCCAGGATTGATGCCCGGCGTGACCGGAACAACCGCCTGCGCACGCCCTTCCCGATACGCGATCGCATAACCCTCCGCCGGCACGACCAGCAGGTCGGGGACCCCCGGGTGCTCACCGGCCCGCGGCCAGCCCAGCCCGGCGAGATCCTCCGCCGACAACACGTCGGCGATGCCTTCCTTGCCCCGGAGAACCCCGCGCACCTCTTCTCTCGCCGCAGCAGAGGATGGCGTCAGGAAAACGCCGCCATTCCCCCCCTGCCCAAGCACGAAGGCCCGTCCGCGCAGCGGTTCTCCCTGGTCGGAAACGTCGAGCCAGCCCGCCTCGTGCAGCCACACATTGGGGGAAACGATCCATTTCGCCGTGGGCCCAAAACCGTGATCCGACAGGACAAAAACCGTCGTGCGGTCCGCAATCCCCGCCTCCTCGATGGCCCGCAGCACGCGTGCCACATGGCTGTCGGCCAGCGCCAGCGCGCTTTGGCTGGCATAGGAGCCCGCCCCGTAGCGGTGGTTGGTGCCGTCCGTGTTGAGCAGGTGCAGCATGAGCAAATGGGGGCGGCGCGTGCGGATGACATGACAGGCCGCCTCCAGCCAGACCTCATCCCGCGCCGGGGCCGAGGCGGTTTTGAAATGATTGCCGCCCAAATCGCGGATGACGCCGGTCTCGATCAATTCGCGTTTCAGACGGGGCGTCATGTCGTCATAGCCGCTCGGCACATCGGGAAAGTTGTCGTCTATCGACTCCGCGCCCAGCGTGCCGGGCCAGTTGATCGCCGCGGTGGTGAGTCCCGCCTGATGAAACGCGTCGAACAAAAGCGGCCCGCGCACCAGCTCTTCCCGCGTTGCCTGGCTGCGAACGCTCGCCAAGCCCGTCTCGTCGTCGCGGACCAGCGCACCATTGTAGAGCAGGCCGTGCCGGTCCGCCCCCACGCCGGTCATCAAGGTCGCATGATTCGGCCAGGTAAAACTTGGATTGATCGGGACCATGCCCTCGGCGGCCACGCCCGCCTTCGCCAGCCGGCGCAACGTCGGCACGGATTCCCGCGGCTCCCAAAACATCGAGGCTGGCACGCCGTCGAGCGATATCACGACCACATGGCGGTCAACCGCGGCCGCGGACAAGACGCAACCCGACAGCACGATCGACCAGACGCATGCAAGCACGCGTCCAGTCGGGCCGAACCGGGTTTTGCCTACAGGTGTGGTGTCCATCGGACGAATCAATCAACGCGCCGGCTCGATCCAGTTGAGGCCGGTTTCATAGAACGACTGGTGCCAGTGCGCGCCGGTGAAGCGTTTGAACGCCACGCAAGCGGCGAGTGGCTGCGAAGTGCGCGCAAGTTTCAAGACCAGCTGATTGCGACCAGCCACGGCGGTCACGGCGAGCGGAAAGGTCGTGGGCGTGAGAGGCTGGTAGGTTTCACTATGCAGCACACTGACACCGTTGAGCCAGATTTCAACCGGACCGGTCGCCCCGGCCATCAGCCACATCTTTTTCCCTTCCTGCGCCTCAAACTCCGCCGCCGCATAGTAGCAGGCCGGGCCGGCGGCGCTTTCCGGAAAGTCGAGCGAGAGGACATCCGACGCCGCCACGCAAACCCGGCGCAGCTCCGGCACATGCGTCTGCTCCGCGCCGAAGCGCAACTGGCCCGGGGTCAGAAAAACGCGATCAAAGCCGCTTTGATTGTGACTGGTGTAATGCACCGACGGCAGGCTTTCGGCGGCATGCTCACGCATGGCGGCATTGGCCTGACGGCGCTCCTCCCATGCCCGCCAGAAGGGGCCGTGGACCACCCAGACAGGGAAACGTCTGGCCGGCGGAGCCGCCTCAGTCAGATCGACCCGGCCAACCGGGAGACGGGCCGGCGGCGGACCGGGCGGTGGGGAGATGATGACACCGGTGCGCCAAGCTTCCGCCGCTTGCAGGCCGAGGTGACAGCAGGCGAGACTGAGCTCCAGGATGGAGCCCAGGCGAGGAAAGCCCAGCATCCAGTCGCTGACCCGATAGTGTTCCGGCACGGCCATCCGGTATTTTTCGGGAATGCCGCTGTAACCAGCCATCCCGCCCAGAATCGCGGCCGCGGTGGCCGCGGTGCAATCGGAGTCATAGCCGCAGTTGAGCGTGAGCGCGAGCGTGCGGCCGAAGTCCCCTCCGCCGCACAACAGGCCGATCAGGACAAACCCGACGTTCTGCAGCACATGCGTCATCTCCGGATGCCCGTAGGTGGCGAGCACGAGTTCGCGCACCTGCTGCCATTCGTGGCGGCGCGCCCACTGGCGCACATCCCGAGTCATCGCCGCCAAACGACAACCGGGATCCACCTGGGCCAGCCCGACATCAATGAGCGCATCGAGGTCTTTTTCGAAAAACAAGGCGGCTTCGATGGCGGCGAAAAACTTCTCCGCCTCGATCGCCTCCCCCGTATGATCGAGCGAGCCGTCCATGGCCGCGTAGCGCGCGGCCAGCTCGGGCGCGCCGGGGCAGATGGCCCCCCAGATTTCAGAACGGATCGGGCAGCCCATGCATTCGCCCCAGAACCAGTTGTTCACCCGGCCCGACTCGGGCGGGGTGAGCCCGTGCGCCCAATTCGCCGCCGCCACCCCATATTCGTTCCAAGGCGCGCGCACGTGCTCGCGCCATTCGCGGACCAGATGATCCGCCGTCAGCCGGACCCCATGCTCCTCCAACGCGTGCAACCAGAGCAATTGCAGGTCGGTGTCGTCGTTCTCCGCGATTCCCGCCGGCTGCAGGTCGGCGGTAAAAGCATGCCGGTCCTTCACCCCCTCAAGCGGAGCGCCCAAAGTCCCGCCAATGAACTTCCCGATCCAGATGCCCCGCACTCCATCCAGATAAGCGTCAAACTCCAGGAGACGCTGGACAACAGCCGGTCGGGGAAGAAGCGACGAATTTGGCATCGGAAGTCCTTTGGACGAGGGAAGGAGAAGGTATGAACGAAACGGGCGCGCCTTATCAGAAGGCTTTCCAGACTCATATTATCTTAATCAATATTGGCATACAAACTTGATGGCAGATGATGTTGTCGTAATGACATCGGTGTCAACATGTAAGTGACACCCGCGTTACGAAATACCCACAAACCAACTCCAGCCGTTTGATTTGCCTTGGGTAGGGCGAACCGTCCTGGTGAGCCGCGGCTCCGCCTGCGCCCCACCTTCGCTCCGCTGGAGCTTCGGCGGACACGTCGGCGAGGACGCCTCGCCCTACCTTTTTGGCTGCGACTTTATTTGAACCGCTGTAGTTCTACTTTGGTAAGCTGCCTATGCACGTCGGCCGCGGATAAAGTGTAACCTAATGGGTTACACTCCCTCTGAAAACTGGTGGAGAAAGATTCGTATCTTGCCAAAGTAGAAGTCGGGCGTCGAAACATCCGCCTCTACCGTGGCCGGTCTGGCGTCCCTGCCGTGCTGTCTGCAGGCGGTCTTCTCTGAAGCATGGCCTTCGGTCCACTACCCAGCCAGGCGCACGAAGGCTTCGGCGGCGGTGACACCACATTCGGCACCGCGAAATGCCTCCATCAAGGGATGGTTGCTGCCGGCATAGGTGGCCGCGGTGAACTGGCTGCGGTGGCAATAGACGGCCTTGGTCTTGAGTTCCTGGACCGGGGTGATGTCCACATAATCCGTGGGGCTGAACACCCGCGTCTGCTGGCCGATGCACGCTTCATAAAAGTAGAGCGCCGGCCTGGCCGAAGACCTCGCCCACGCCTGAAGGGTGAGCGTGCCGGCGACCGGGTGATCCGGATGCAGGTCCACCGGC
>JAHCLN010000090.1 GCA_026125215.1 Opitutaceae bacterium | reverse complement strand
CGATGCCAGCGGCCCCAAGCATATGGTCATCAAATTGACGCGGGCTAAGCTCGAACAGCTGGTAGACGATCTCATTCAACGCACGATCGAACCCTGCCGCAAAGCCTTGTCCGATGCGGGCGTCACGGCCAAGGATATCCAAGAAATCGTGTTGGTCGGCGGCATGACCCGCATGCCCAAGGTCGTCGAGCTTGCGAAGAGCCTCGGCGGCAAACCTCCGCACCAAGGCGTGAACCCCGACGAAGTCGTCGCCATCGGCGCGGCCGTGCAGGGCGGCGTCCTCAAGGGCGACGTGCGCGACGTGCTCCTCCTCGACGTCACCCCGCTCACGCTCGGCATCATGACCGCCGGCGATGTCTCGACGCCGATGATCGCGCGCAACACCACCATTCCCTCGAAGAAGACCCAGGTCTTCTCCACCTACAGCGACAACCAGCCTTCCGTGGAGATCGTCGTGCTGCAGGGCGAGCGCTCCATGGCGCGCGACAACAAGACCCTCGGCACCTTCAAGCTCGACGGCATTCCGCCCGCGCCGCGCGGCACCCCGCAGATCGAGGTCACCTTTGACATCGACGCCAACGGCATCCTCCACGTCTCCGCCAAGGACCTCGGCACCGGCAAGGACCAGAAGATCACCATCCAAGGCTCCTCCGGCCTCTCCAAGGAGGAGGTCGAGAAGATGACCAAGGACGCCGAGCTGCACGCCGAGGAGGACAAGAAACGCAAGGAGGCCGTCGAGACCCGCAACCAGCTCGACTCCACCATCTACCAGCTCGAAAAGACCCTCAAGGACGCCGGCGACAAGCTCCCCGCGGAGAAAAAGTCCAAGGCCGAGGGGGCCATCGCCGACGCGAAAAAGGACCTCGAGAGCAACGATCCCGCGCGCATGAAGTCCGCCTTGGAGAACCTCTCCAAGCTCGGCGCCGAGTTCTACGCCGAGGCCCAGGCCGCCGCGCAGGCCGCCGGGGCCAAGGATCAACCCGCCGCCGACGCGCCGAAGAAAAAGAAGGCCGGCAAGGAAGGCGACGTCGTGGACGCCGACTTCGAGGTCGTCGACGAGGACAAGAAGTAACTTTCGACCCGCGGCCGGGGCGGCACGTTTCGACGCGCCCGTCCCGGTCCGGTCAAAAACACAAAACACAACCCACCTCTCAACCCAAAACCCAAAGACATATGGCTAACGTCAAAATCAAACCCATCGGTGATCGCGTGCTCGTGCAGCACATCGAGGAAAAAGAACAGGTCCGCGGCGGGATCATCATTCCCGACAGCGCCAAGGAAAAGCCGCAGGAGGCCAAGGTCATCGCCCTCGGCACCGGCAAGAAGGATGAGAACGGCAAGGTCACGCCCTTCGAGGTGAAGGTCGGCGACAAGGTCCTCATCAGCAAATACGGTGGCACCGAGGTGAAGATCGACGACGTGAAATACACGCTCGTCCGCGAGGACGACATCCTCGGCGTGATCGCCTGAACCCACCCAACTTCAACCTAAACTCCCAACTTAAACTCAAATATCATGGCTGCAAAACAACTCATCTTCGACGAAGCCGCCCGCCACAAGATCCTGCGCGGCGTCGAGCTTCTCTCCAAGGCCGTCAAGGTCACCCTCGGTCCCAAGGGCCGCAATGTCGTCATCGACAAGAAATTCGGCTCGCCGACCGTCACCAAGGACGGTGTCACGGTCGCCAAGGAAATCGAGCTCGCCGACGCCTACGAGAACATCGGCGCCCAGCTCGTGAAGGAAGTCGCTTCCAAGACCAACGACGCCGCCGGTGACGGCACCACCACCGCCACCGTGCTCGCCGAGGCCGTCTACAAGGAAGGCCTCAAGCATGTCACCGCGGGCGCCAACCCGATCTACCTCAAGCGCGGCATCGACAAGGCCGTTGAGGCCGCCGTCGCCGAGCTCGCCAAGATCTCCAAGAAGGTCAACGACCGCGAGGAGATCCGCCAAGTCGCGACCGTCTCCGCCAACTGGGATTCCACCATCGGCGAGATCATCGCCGACGCCATGGACAAGGTCGGCAAGGACGGCACCATCACCGTCGAAGAGGCCAAGTCCATCGAGACCACCCTCGACGTCGTCGAGGGCATGCAGTTCGACAAGGGCTACCTCTCGCCCTACTTCGCCACCAACATGGAGGCCCAGGAAGCCGTCCTCGAGGACGCCTACGTGCTCATCCACGAGAAGAAGATCTCCAACCTCCAGGAGTTCCTCCCGCTGCTCCAGACCGTCGCCAAGAGCGGCAAGCCCCTCCTCGTCATCGCCGAGGAAGTCGAGGGCGAGGCCCTCGCCGCGCTGGTCGTGAACAAGATCCGCGGCACCCTCAACGTGTGCGCCGTCAAGGCTCCCGGCTTCGGCGACCGCCGCAAGGCCATGCTCGAGGACATCGCCGTCCTCACCGGCGGCAAGTGCATCACCGAGGACCTCGGCCTCAAGCTTGAGAACCTCCAGATCTCCGACCTCGGCCGCGCCAAGCGCATCGTCGTGGACAAGGAGAACACCACCATCGTCGAAGGCTCCGGCAAGAGCTCCGACATCCAGGGCCGCGTGAAGCAGATCCGCCGCCAGATCGACGAGACCACCTCCGACTACGACCGCGAGAAGCTCCAGGAGCGCCTCGCCAAGCTCGCCGGCGGCGTGGCCGTCATCAACGTCGGCGCCGCGACCGAGTCCGAGATGAAGGAAAAGAAGCAGCGCGTCGAAGACGCCCTCCACGCGACCCGTGCGGCCGTCGAGGAAGGCATCGTCTCCGGCGGCGGCGTGGCGCTCCTGCGCACCGCCAAGGCCGTGGACGCCGCCATCGCTTCGCTCGAAGGTGACGAGAAGCTCGGCGCCCAGATCATCCGCCGCGCCGTCGAGTCGCCGCTGAAGCAGCTGTGCTTCAACGCCGGCGTCGAGGGTGCCGTGGTCGTCCAGCAGGTGCTGGCCGCCAAGGGCGCCAACGGCTACAACGTGGCCACCGGCGAATACGAGGACCTCGTGAAGGCCGGCGTGGTGGACCCGACGAAGGTCACCCGCACCGCCCTGCAGAACGCGGCTTCCATCGCCGGCCTGCTCCTCACCACCGAGGCGATCATCACCGACGCCCCGGAGAAGGAAAAGGCCCCCGCAGCCCCCGCCGGCGGCGGCGGCATGGGCGGCATGGACTACTGACCCGCCTTCGCTCCTCCGGAGCTACGGCGAGGCAAAGTCCTCCCACACCATTCAAGGCGCGCTCTCCGGAGCGCGCCTTTTTTGTCAGCATTTGGCTATTTTTGCGCGATTGCCTGAAGCGTTTTGGTCTCTGCAGAGTTGTCCGGAGAGGATGTGAGGGGATTGGCCGGTCTGTGTGGCTTGACCCCTGCGGCTGGCGTTGGCATCTGCATGTGTATGATTCGGCCCCGCGAATCAACGCTGGCCCGGGCGAAGCGCATGGCGTTCCGCGGGCGGTGGATCGGGCGCGGTTTGCTGGTGGCGGGCCTGCTGCTGTGGGCCGGTGCGGTGGTGCCCGCGGAGGCGTCCGACCCCGCGAAGGCGCGCGAGCGCATCCTGCATCTGCGCGCGGAAATCGCCCGGCATGACGAACTCTATTTCAAGCACGCGGCCCCGGAGATCAGCGACGCGGCTTACGATACTCTCAAGCGGGAGCTGCACGGCTTGGAGGCGGAGCATCCGGACCTGTTGGACGGAGCCGGTCCGGCCGGGCTGGGCGACGACCGCAGCGGGCGTTTTCCGGTTTACCGGCACCGCGTGCCGATGACGGGGCTGGACAAAAGCTACTCGGAGGCGGAGCTGCGGGCCTTTCACGCGCGCGTGGTGCGCCGCGCGGACGGGGTGGAGCCGGAGCTGGTGGTGGAACCGAAATACGACGGCCTCGCGCTCGGCGTGACCTACGAGAGCGGGCGGCTCGTGCGGGCCGTGACGCGGGGCAACGGCACGGAAGGCGACGATGTGACGGCCAACGCGCGGATGATTGCCGCGCTGCCGCGCGAGCTTCGCTCCACCGCGGTGCGGCCGTGGCCCGAGGTTGTCGAGGTGCGCGGGGAAGTCTATCTGACCTACGGCGAACTGGCCCGCATCAACGCGGAGCGCGAGCAGGCGGGCGAGCCGCCGCTGGCGCATCCGCGCAATGTCGCGGCGGGCACGCTCAAGCTCTCCGATCCGGCCGAAGTGGGCGCGCGACGGCTGGCGGTGGTTTTCTACGGGTTGGGCGCCTGCGAGCCGGAAACCGCGCGGCCGGAGTCGCAGGGTGATTTGCTGGCGACGCTCGCCGCGTGGGGATTGCCCGTGCCGCAGGAGAGCCGCGTGGTGCGCGGCTGGGCCGAATTGCAGACGGCGGTGGCGGCGCTTGGCCGGGCGCGCGGCCGCCTGGATTTTCCCACGGACGGGGTGGTGGTGAAGGTGAATGAAAGGCGTTGGCAGCAGGCGCTGGGTGTCGGCGCCCAAACCCCGCGGTGGGCGATCGCGCACAAGTTCGCGCCGGCCCGGGTCGAGACCCGGTTGCGCGGCATCACGATCCAGGTCGGCCGCACCGGACTGCTCACCCCGGTGGCGGAGTTGGAACCGGTGAAGATCGCCGGCGCGACGATCGCGCGGGCCTCGCTGCACAACCGGGCGGAGATTGCCCGGAAGGATATCCGCGTGGGCGATGTCGTGCGGGTCGAGAAGGCCGGCGAGATCATCCCGATGATCGTGGGCGTGAATCTGGCGCGGCGGCCGGCGGAGGCGGCGCCGTATGGGTTTCCCACGGCCTGTCCGGCCTGCGGCACGGAAACCGTAGGCGTGGACGGTGAGGCCGCGGTGCGCTGCCCCAATGCGGATTGTCCCGCGCAGGTGCGGCGGCGCTTGGAACACTTTGCGTCCAAGTCGGGCGTGGACATTCACGGTCTGGGGCCGGCGTGGGTGGATCTGCTCGTCACGCATGGCGCGGTGCGGAGACCGGGCGATCTTTACCGGCTGCAGCGCGACGACTGGCTCGCCCTCGGGCGCAAGGGCGGACTCGCGGCCGAGCGCCTCCCGGCGGCCGTCGAGCGGAGCAAGCAGGCGGAATTGTGGCGGTTTATCCAGGGACTGGGGATCCCCCGGATCGGGGAGGCGGGTGCACGCCGGCTGGCCCGGCGCTTCGACCGGTTGGAGGCATTGGCCGGGGCCTCGCCGGGCGAGTGGGCGGAGGCGGGACTCGGGCCCGCGGCGGTAACGGCGCTGGCCGAATATTTCTCGGAGCCGGCCAACCGCGCCCTCGTGGCCGACCTGCAGGCGGCGGGAATTAAGCCGCGGACGGAATCGGCGCCGGAGCAGGGTCCGCTGGCGGGAAAAATCTTTGTGCTCACGGGCAGCCTGCCGCAGTGGACGCGGTTGCAGGCGGCGGATAAAATCCGCGCGGCCGGCGGGCTGGTGCGTGAGGCGGTGAGCCGGCGCACGGACTACGTTGTCGCGGGCGAAGGGGCCGGCGAAAAGCTGGCCGAGGCGCGGCGTCTGGGCGTCGCCGTGCTGGATGAGTCGGAGTTGCGGGCTTTGTTGAACGAAGACCCGGCGCCGTGAACGAAGCGGCGGGTGCGGCCTTGAAAGCACGCGGGCAGGCTGATTGCCTGCCGCAATGGAGGTGATTTTTCTCGGTTCAGGGACATCGCAGGGCGTGCCGATGATTGCGTGCGACTGTGCGGTGTGCACCTCGCCCGATCCGCGCAACCACCGCACCCGGGCGTCCGTCCATGTGGTGATGGACGGGCTGCATGTGCAGGTGGACGCGGCGCCGGAATTCCGGCTCCAGTGCCTGCGCGAAAAGATCAACCGCATGGATTTCTTCATCCTCACGCACGGGCATGCGGACCACGTCACGGGCATGGACGATCTGCGCCGGTTCTGTGACCTGAAGGGGAGCGAGGCGCTGCAGGTGTATTCCACCGACGAGGGCATCAGCCGCGTGCTGGCGATTTTCCCGTATGCCATCGCCGAGCGGCCGATTTCCAAGGGCTATGCGGCCTTCAAACTGGAGCTGATGCCGCCGGTGCTGGAGCTGCCGCAGGGCACGATCCAAGCCACGTTGCTGCCACACGGCGGGCTTAACACCCTCGGGCTGGTTTTTACGGAAAAAAGCTCAGGGAAGCGTTTCGCCTACTACACCGACAACAAGCGGCTGACCCATGAGGCCGTGGCGCTGGCGAAAGGCGCGGATGTGGTGGTGCTCGACGGCCTGCGGCCCAACCCGCATCCCACGCACATGAGCATCCCGGAGGCCCTGGAAGTGGCGCACGAGATCGGCGCGAAGCAGACCTGGCTCACCCATCTGACGCATCTCAACGACCACGCGGCGACCGAGGCGGAGCTGCCCGCCGGCGTGCGCCTCGCTTACGACGGCCTGCGGCTGAAGTTGTGAAGGGCCGGCGCTACCGCGCCTTGGTGTGCCCTCCGCGGTCACATTTCTGCGGGCATATTCCCCGTCTCAGAACGGCCACACGCGGGGGATGATGATCATCGCGGCGATGAAGCACACGAGGTTCAGCGGGATGCCGATGCGCATGAAGTCGCCGAAGCGGTAGCCGCCGACACCGTAAACGTAGGTGTTGGTCTGGTAGCCGATGGGCGTGGCGAAGGCGGCGGAGGCGGCGAAGGCCACCGCGACGATGAAGGGCTTGGGGTCCATGCCGAGATTGAGGGCCACACCGATGGCGATCGGCGCCATGAGGGCGGCGACGGCGTTGTTGGAGAGAATCTCCGTCAGGATGGTCGTCACGAGATACAGGCAGGCCAGCATCACGATGCCCTTGTGGGCGTGCGGGATGAACTGCTCCACGCCGTGCACGATGCTGCCGGCCAGCCACGCGGCCGCGCCCGTCTGCTCCATCGCCATGCCCATGGCGAGCATGCCGTAGATGAGGAAAAGGATGTTCCACTCGATGGAGGCGTAGGCATCGGCGGTCTTCAGGCATCGCGTCAGGCAGATGAGCACGCAGCCGGCGAGGGCGCCGAGCTCGATGGGCACCCATTCGAGGGCGGCGGTGGTGATGACCGCGGTGATGACGCCCACGACGAACGCGATCTTCTTCGGCTGCGGCTTGGCCGGCACGCGGGCGCGGTCGAAGAACATGAAGTCCTCGCCGTTGGCGGCCGTGTCGATCGCTTTGTCGGTGCCCATCATGAGCAGCACATCGCCGGGCATGATGGGCAGCGTCTCCAGCTGTTCGCGCACGTTCTTACCCTGCCGGTGCAGGGCGAGCACGACCATGCGGTAGCGCTGGCGGAAATTCATGCCCTTTACGGTGTGGCCGACGAGGGCTGAGTGGGGGGTGACGACCGCCTCGACCAGCGAGCCCTCGTGGGCGGCGATCTGTTCGAGGCCGAGGTTGAGCTCGGAGACGAGGTCGATGCCGGTCATCTGCCGCGTGTGCACGATGCCCTTCATCCGGCAGGCCATGATGATGCGGTCGCCGGCCTTGAGTTTGACAGCCTGCGGGTCGAGGTAGAGGGCGACGCCGTCGCGCACGACTTCCAGCACGCGGATGCCGCGGGTGCGGGTGAGCCCGGCCTCGTTGATGGTTTTGCCGAGCACGGGCGAGTCCGGCTGCACGAAGGCCTCGGTGATATATTCGCGGCGCTCCTCGTCGGAGAGGATGGCGGTGAGCATTTCCCGCACGGGGAGGAGGCGTTTGCCGAGCAGGGAGAGATAGATCGCGCCGATGATGGTCACGGGCACGCCGAGCCAGCCGAGCTCGAACATGGAAAAGCCCGGCTGGCCGCGGGCGGTCACGATGCCGTTGACCACGAGGTTGGTGCTGGTGCCGACAAGCGTGCAGGTGCCGCCGAGCACGGCGGCGTAGGACAGGGGGATGAGCAGCTTGGAGGGTGCGAGCTGCATCTTGCGCGCCAGCTTCAGCACAACCGGCAGGAAAACCACTACGACGGGGGTGTTGTTGATGAAGGCCGAGATGCCGGCGACGAGGACCACCAGCACGAGCATGACGGCGGCATAGGGCCAGCGGGCCGAGCCTTCGATCAGGCCGGAGAGCCGGTCGATGGCCCCGCATTTGACCAGGGCTGCGCTCAGCACAAACATCGCCCCCACCGTCAGCGGGGCGGGGTTGGCGAAGACGGAAAAGGCATCCTCCTTCGAGAGCAGCCCGGTGGCGATCAGCACGAGGAAAAGCCCCAGCGCGGTGATGTCGGGCGGGAATTTCTCCCACACGAAGCACCCGAGCACGGCGACCAACAGCACAAAAACCAGGGCGATTTCCCAAGTCATGCAGATGGATTAAGTCTGTCCGTTGGCCTGGCTCCGAGCAAAAACCGCGGCATCAGCCCGCAAGGGGGGCGCGTCTCTCCGTGGTCTGATACCACCGGAAGAAGCTCACGGCGATGGCGGTGGTGGCGACCAGCAGGCCGCCGAGCTTCATCATCGTGCCGGCCAGCAGCTGGTCTTGGGCGGCGCTGAAGTTGTTGATGATGCGCGGGGCGAACTCGTAGGTGGGGTAAAGGATATCGTGCGAGAAGGTGATGTAGGCGAAAAGCGGGGTCATGCCGATGACGATGCCCAGCTGGTAGAGCATCTGGGCGGCATAGCTGATCGGCGGGGCGACTTTCGAGGGACTGAGGTGCGGCCACCAGTAGAACAGCGCCGCGCCGAAGAACATCACGTGCTCCAGCACATGCACGAATTTGTCGCGCAGGGCCCAGTCGTAGAGTGCGGGCACATGCCACACGCTGATCACCACGGTGTAGACGAGTCCGCAGATGAGCGGATGGGCGGCGAGCCGCGCCAGTCCGCGCACGCCGGGGCGGTCAATGACCGGATCCACCAGCCAGCGGGGCAGGCCGAGCAGGAACAGGATGGCGGCCGGGTAGGTGAGCAGCTGGTGCTGCACCATGTGCGCGCTGAAGAGGAAGCGCTCGCCGATCTGGTCGAGCGGCGAGCCCACGGCGAGGTAGAAGATGACCAGCGAGGCGTAGAAAGCGCAGGCCCGGCGGCGGGGAAAGGGCTGGTCGGGCGCGAAGCGGTCGCGCAGCGGGCCGGTGAGGATCGCATACAGCCAGCCGAGGAAGATGAGCCCGCCGACGAGGTAGGGTTCGTTATGCCAGTGGCGCCAGTCGATCATGGGGCAACAAAAAGGCGGCCCGGGGGCCGCCGCAACCTATCGGTGGGGATTTTGGGCCGGCTCAGGGCAGGGAGCTCAGCGGGAAGCTGTCCTTGGCGCCGAAGAGCAGGATCAGCACCCAGAGGGTGCCGCCGCCCAGCACCAAGCCGATGAAAAACAGGATGGTGCAGAACGGTTTGTCCCAGCGCAGGTGCATGAAGTAGAAGATCACGAAGAGGAACTTCACGGCGGAAAGCACCACAAGGGTGGTGACGATGATCCACTTTGCGAAGGGGAAGAAGATCGCCACGATCTCGATGCCGGTGATGACGGCCAGGAGCATCGCGATCTGAACGTAGAGCTGGTATTTGTTTTCGTCGTGCCCGTGGTCGTGGGCCGCGGTGGTGGCGGGTGCGCTCATGGTGGGAATCAGACGTATTCGAGCAGGTAAACGGCGGTGAAGATGACGATCCAGACGATGTCCACGAAGTGCCAGTAAAGGCCCATGCTTTCGACATCGATGGCGTTGGATTCGTCAAAGGCGACCGGCCCGCGCGGGCGGGCGAAGTAGAGGCTGGCGGCGGTGCTCACGGCCAGGCCGATGAGCAGGCCCGCGCTGCCGCTGAAGAAGGCGCCGGCGCCGGTGCCGGCCTGGATGACGTGCACGAGGTTGAGCACGGCGAACATCGCGCAGAGGACGACGCCGATGACGGCCGCCACGTGGAGCACGTTGCGGAGAAACCAGGTGCGGTCCTTCGCGGTGTCCACCGGCTGGAACGAGCGCACATACATCATGATCAGCCAGAGGACGCCGATGGCGACGTGGGTGCCGTGGGTGCCGGTGAGGGTGTAGAAGGTGGAGCCGAAAAGGCTGTTGGTGATGGTGAAGTTGCGGTCCTTCACGAAGTGCTCGAACTCATACACCTGGCACCAGAGGAAGATGGCCCCGAAGACGATCGTGGTGAGCAGCGACCAGCGCATGCTCTTGAGGTTGCCCTTCTGGATGGCGTTCACCGCCAGCGCCATCATCAGCGACGACATCAGCAGGATGAAGGTGGAGAAGGAGGTGAGCTCGATGGAGAACACGTCCTGGGCGGCCGGCGCGCCCGGGGGCGGATGCAGACGGTAGACCAGGTGGGTCGCGATCAGCATCCCGAAGAACATGCAGTCCGAGGCAAGAAACGTCCACATGAGGAGTTTCTTGTTCGGGATGCCGGTCGACGTCGTGTGATCGTGGTGATGATCGATGGGGGCGTGGGCCGCGTGGCTGCTCATGATTTGAGATCCTCCTCATTCGGCTGGATGTGGTAGCCCTCGTTGCCTTCCATGGCCCAGAGGTAGATGCCGATCAGCATGATCACGCCGCCGGCGATCACGACGGGCAGCTTGTGGCCGTAGTCCACGGCGCAGACGCCGACGGCGCCGATCAGGATGCCGACACTGGTGACGAACGGGTAGATGGACTGGAAGGGCATGTGGATGCCGCCGTGGGCCGCATCCTCCTTGGCGTGGGCGGCCTTTTCCCGGGCGATTTCCTCCCGGTGGTGCTTTTCATACCACCAGGCGTCGCGGGCATGGACCGTCGGGATGACGGCGAAGTTGTATTCCGGCGGGGGATTGGGGAGGGACCATTCGAGGGTCCGGCCGTCCCAGTAGTCGCGCTTGACCTTCTCGCCCTTGAAGTAGGTGTAAACCATCACGACGAAGTAGACGAAGATGCCGAGGCCCAGGATCATGGCGCCGACGGTGGCGATGAAGTTGGGGGCGTTCCAGCCGAGGTTCCCGTCGTAGGTGAAGGTGCGGCGCGGCATGCCGTTCAGCCCGAGGAAGTGCATCGGGAAGAAGGTGACGTTGAAACCGATGAAGATGACCCAGAAGGAGAGCTTGCCCCAGAATTCGCTGACCTTGCGGCCGAACATCAGGGGGAACCAGTAGTGGATGCCGGCCAGCAGCGCGAAGATGGAGCCGCCGATCAGCACGTAGTGGAAGTGCGCCACGACGAAGTAGCTGTCCTGCTGCTGCGCGTCGGCCGGCGCGGCGGAGTGCATGATGCCGGAGAAGCCGCCCATCATGAACATCCAGACGAAGCCGAGGGCGAACATCATGGGCGTGCGCATCATGAGGTGGCCGCCCCAGAGGGTGCCGATCCAGTTGAAGATCTTCACGCCTGTGGGCACGGCGATGGCCATGGTGGCGAGGGCGAAGGCCGCGGTGGCGACGGTGCCCATGCCCGTGGTGAACATAAGGTGGCTCCACACGGCGAAACCGAGGAAACCGATGGTCGCGCCGGAGAAGACCACGATCGGGTAGCCGAAGAGCGGCTTGCGCGAGAAGGTGGGCAGGATCTCCGAGATGATGCCCATGGCGGGCAGGATGAGGATGTAAACCTCCGGATGGCCGAAGATCCAGAACAGGTGCTGCCAGAGGATGGGCATGCCGCCGTTCGAGACCTCAAAGAAGCTCGTGCCGAAGAGACGGTCCATCATCAGCTCCACCAGCGCGATGGTGATCGCGGGGAAGGACAGCACGATGAGGAAGGCCGTCACCAGCGTCATCCAGGTGAAGACCGGGAGGCGCATCATCGTCATGCCGGGGGCGCGCAGGTTGATGATGGTGACGATGAAGTTGAGCGAGGCGGCGATGGAGGCGACGCCGAGGAGCTGCAGGCCCATCACCCAGGTATCGATCGAGTGGTCGGGGCTGAACTGCTTGGAGGTCAGCGGGGCGTAGCCGAACCAGCCGGCATCGGGCGCGCCGTCAGGCATGAACCAGCCGAGGTTGATGACGATGGCGCCGGCGACGAAGGTCCACAGCGAGAAGGCGTTGAGCCGGGGGAAGGCCACGTCGCGCGCGCCGATCTGCAGCGGCATCATGTAATTGAAGAACGCGGCGGAGAGCGGCATCACGGCGAGGAAGATCATCGTCGTGGCGTGCATCGTGAAGAGCTCGTTGTAGAGCTGCGCGCTCATGAAGTCGTTGTTCGGCACCGCGAGCTGGATGCGGATCAGCAGCGCCTCGACGCCGCCGACGAGGAAGAAGAAGAGGGCGAACACGCCGTAGAGGAAGCCGATCCGCTTGTGGTCCACCGTGGTGAGCCAGCTGACGAGGCCCGACTTGGCGGTGGGGCGCCAGAAGACCGCGGCCCGGGTGGGGGCGGGGGCTTCGGCGCCGGTGAAATGGGACTTAACCGATGCGTCCATGATGGTGGTTTATTTGAGACTTTCGAGGTAAGCGACGAGGGCGTTCACCTCAGCGTCGTTCAATTGCACGTTGTTGGCCACGTAGCCGGTGGTATACATCAGGTTGCCGGGCTTCACGACCTCGGGATGCTTGAGCCAGCGGGCCATCTGTTCGCGGTTGTTTTCCAGCAAACCGGCGGCGATGGTGGTGCGCGAACCGATGTGGGTGAGGTCGGGGCCGGTGATGCCCATGCCCTCATGGCCGCGGATGGCGTGACAACCGGCGCAGGTTTTCTCGACGAAGAGCCGGCGGCCTTCGGCGATGAGGGCGGCGTCCTCGTCCTTGGCGGGGAACTGCTGCTGGCGCCAGTGCTCGAGCGGAGGCACGGCGGCGTTGGCGTCCCATTTGTCGGTGAAGCCGTATTCGTTGCGGCGGAAGGAGGCGAATTGCGCCTGCGGCAGCGCACCGGCTTGGGCGACCGCCGGCGCGACGGTGCGGGCGGGGGCCTTCTGGGCGGCGAG
This sequence comes from Opitutaceae bacterium, assembly GCA_026125215.1. Classification (GTDB taxonomy): domain Bacteria; phylum Verrucomicrobiota; class Verrucomicrobiia; order Opitutales; family Opitutaceae; genus UBA2377. The sequence goes on along the minus strand of JAHCLN010000090.1, from coordinate 1,538 downwards.
CCATTCGGCAAAATCTTCCTCGGAAAGCGCGATCACCCGGAAGCGCATGACGGCGTGCGACTCGCCGCAGAACTCGGCGCACTGGCCCCAGAAGTAGCCGGGCTCGTCGGCCTGCAGCCAGAGGTGGTTGCCGCGGTTGGGAATCATGTCCACCTTGCCGGCCAGTTTCGGCACCCAGAACGAATGGATGACATCCACGGTGCGCAGGTTGACGCGGACGGGACGGCCGGCGGGGATGACCAGCTCGTTGCCGGTGACCAGCGTGCCGGCGCCGTCGATCTGCTCGTTGGGATACTCGAACTTGAACCACCACTGGTAGCCGGTGGCGGTGACCTCGTAGGCGTTTTCCCGGAGTTCCTCGGGCACGTCGTAGGTATACCAGATGGCCTTGAGGGTGGGGACGGCGATGACCACGAGCGCGAGGATGGAGGCGCCGATGAGGCCGAGCTCGATGAGCGGATTGCCGTGGCTCTGCTCCGGCGGCTCGGCGTGCTCGTCGGCCTCGGTCTTGGCCTTGAACTTGATCGTCGCGTAGGCCAGCACCGCGCCCACGAGGATGAAGATGATGAACGTCACCCAGACGGTGACGTAGAACACGTCGAGCTGGGACTTGGCGACGGGGCCGGCCGTGACCATGGTGGTCTGGTGGCCGTCCATGCGCCAGAAATTGAAGTCGCAACCCGGGAGGACGGCGAGGCCGCACAAGGCAAGCGCAGCGCGGCCCCAACGGGCGAAGGAGGGAGGGAGGGAGGTCAAACGCATGTGGGCTGACAGGTCAAAAAGGATGCCGGCGGCGGGCGCCAACCGGCAAGAGAGTTTGCGAACGCATTGGCATTTCAAGCCATATTCCAACGACTAAGCGCATTTGCCGGGGTCGGGACCAATCCCGGACGCACATATTAAATCCCGTGGCCCAACCATTAGGGCGGCGGCTGAACCGGCGGCGGGGTTGCCAAGCCCGCCGGCTGCCGCCAGCCTGTCCATGCTATGAAAACCCGTCTTGCCCTCCTCGCCGCCCTGTCGGCGCTCGTCATCGCCGGTTGCTCCAAGCCCGAGCAGACCGCCGCGGCCCCCGTGGCCGCCGCCCCGCAGTCAGGCCCGCGCACGATCGAAATCACCGGCAATGACGCCATGAAGTTCAACGTCACCGCCATCTCGCTCGCCGTGGGCGAGGAGGTGCGCCTGGTGCTGAACAACATCGGCTCGATGCCCAAGCAGGCCATGGGGCACAACCTCGTCGTGCTGAAGCCCGGCACCGACACCGCCGCGTTCGCCACCGCCGCGGCCGCCGCCGTGGCCACCGAATACATCCCGGCCGCCTTGGCCGACCAGATCATCGCCCACACCAAGATGCTCGGGCCGAAACAGTCCGACGGCATCGTGCTCAAGTTCGACGCCCCGGGCGAGTATCCCTACGTCTGCTCCTTCCCGGCCCACTACCAGATGGGCATGAAGGGCGTCATCACGGTCAAGTGACCGGCCGGCCCGCAAGCCGTCTTCGCCCAGCCGGACCGGATTTCGGTCCGGCTTTTTATTCC
>JAHCLN010000009.1 GCA_026125215.1 Opitutaceae bacterium | reverse complement strand
CAATTCGGCGCGTTACACCTACCTGGTGCGGCTTGCCGAATTCATGCAGCTGATCAGCGACGGCAGGGTGTCGCCCAAGAGCTGATGATGCCTGCCGGCGGCGCGGGAGCGGCGGGCTGCGAGCCTGCAAAGCGGTCCATGGCAAGGAACACTTGGCATCAACGCGTTTCTTGTTGCACAATCCATCTATGACGTCCGTTCCGAAGAAAACCCTGATCGCGGCTGCCGTGCTGGCATTGCTGGTTTTTGCCTACGTTTATTTTTCCCGCCCCGTGGCGTTGGTGGCAACCGCAACCAGCGGCACGGCCCTCAAGCAGGTGCCCGGCAGTGTCACGGTATTGGCCGAATTTGAAATGGACCTGAAGAGCGAGGTCGGCGGCCGCATTATCCAGAGCATCCTCGATCCGGGCAGCATCGTGAAGGAAGGGCAGGTGCTCGCGCAGCTGGATACCGGCGATCTGGAACTGGAAATCGAGGGGATCCGGGTCAAGTATGAGGCGGAAAAACAACGGATCAGCGTGGGCTCCGCCGTGCTGCTTGAATTGCAGACCGCCAGGGAGCAATTGGAGGAATTTGAAAGACTGACGCGATCGGGCAACCGTTCGGAAGCCGAGTTGACCCGCGAACGTCGCCGGGTTCGCGCGATTGAGCAGCGGTTGGAGCTGGAGGAAGTCAACAACCGGCAGCTCATCGACGGCTACGAAAATACCCTGCGCGTCAAACAGCGGCAGCTGGAGAAGATGACGATCATCGCCCCCTTCGACGGTGTCATTTCCGAGGTCGGTGCGGCCCGTCCCGGTGACCTGATCGGCCCGAACTGGCCGCTGGCCAAGCTCATCTCGGCCTCGCGCACGGTCGAGGCCAAGATCAGCGAGGAGAATTTCGCCGACCTGCGCATCAATCAACGGGCGCGGGTGCGGTTTCTGCCCTACGGAGCGGAGCTTTTTGACGCCAACATCGTGAAAATCCTGCCGACTTCCGACCCCGAGACCCAGCGCTACATCGTGCATCTGGATGTGAAGATCGAGCCCGAGCGGCTGGTGCCCGGCATCACCGGCGAAGTGACGATCGTGGTCGGCGAGCGGCACGCCGACGCCAATATTCCACGGCGGGCGCTTTTTGGTAACAACGTCTATGTGGTGAACAATGGCCGGGTGGAACTGCGCCAGGTGGAAGTCGGTTACACCAGCCTGACCACGGTTGAGATACTCTCGGGGCTGGCCGAAGGCGACCAGGTTATTATCGATGAGCTCGACCTTTTCCGCGACGGCGCTCGGGTGCGTCCGCGGCTGGTCGAGGCCCGCTGAGCTTTTGAATCGGTCTTTCCCCGGGCAACCTGATGTCACCGAACCTCCGCATCGCCTTCCGCTTTCTCACGGCGAAGAAGCGGGCCATGCTGATGAGCCTCTCCTGCATTGTGCTCGGCGTGGGGCTTTTTGTGGTGACGCAGGCCACGACCAGCGGTTTTGAACAGTTTTTCATCCGCACCATTCTCGGCACCAACGGCGCCATCCGGATCGAGGACAAGATCCAATACACCATCCGCAGCATGTCGGCCGACGGTTATGGCTCGGATTACGAGATCCGGACCAAGGAGGGCCGCAAATACATCGAGGGTATCGAGGAACCCAAGCTGGTGATCGACGCCGTGAAACGGTTTCCCAACGTGGCCGGCGTCTCCGAAGTCCTGCACGGCGCCGTCATCATGCGCAGCGCGTTCAAGAACGAATCGGTGCGGGTTTATGGCATCAACATCGACGATCACCTGAAGGTTTCGGACATTGAGCGCCAGATCATCCGCGGGCAGATTGATGATTTCCGCGGCACGCCCAGCGGTTCGCTTGTCGGGCTGGAGATGGCCCGGCGCATGCAGCTTGAGGTTGGAGAAAGTTACCAGTTGGAGGTCGGCGGCCAGCTTCGCCGCTACCGGGTGTCGGCCATCTATGAGACGGGGGTGAGCGACATCGACCGTGTGCGGGTTTACCTCAATATGGGCGAAGCGCGCTCGTTGTTGCGCAAGCCGACCGGTGCTTCGTTCATCCAGGTGGGCTTGATCAACAAGGATCGGGCAGTGGCCGATGCCGCCCACATGACCGAGGTGCTCCATCACCTGTCGAAAAGCTGGCAGGAGCGGGAAAAAACATGGCTGGAGGTGTTTCGCGCCCTGCGCATCTCCTCGGCGATCACCGTGTCGGTTTTCACGCTCATTGCCGGTTTGGCAATGTTCAACACCCTGGCCATGATTGTCATGGAGAAGACCAAGGAAATCGCGATTTTGCGTTCGATGGGTTACACCCGCGAGGACATCTCCAGAATCTTCCTTTGGCAGGCAACCATCGTTTTGACCATCGGCACCGTGCTGGGCTGGATATTGGGCGCCACGATCACCTACGCGGTCTCGAAGACGCCGATCAGTATCCGGGGTATTTTCGCCGCGGACACGTTCATTGTCGCATGGTCCATTTGGCACTATGTGGCTGCTACTCTGACCGCAGTTGTCATGGTGATGCTGGCCAGTCTGGTGCCGGCCCGCCGGGCGGCCCGACTCGAGCCCGGCGATGTCATCCGCGGCACCGCCCAGTGATTTTCGCAGCCATGGGAACATCCAAAGGACAAATCGCGCTGCGCTGCGCCAACATCCACCGCTACCTGGGGCAGGGCGAGGGCAGGGTGCACGTGCTTAAGGGGGTTTCGTTCGAGGCGCAGCGGGGGCAGGTTTACGCGATTGTCGGCCCCTCGGGCTGCGGCAAAAGCACGCTGCTCTACCTGTTGGGCCTGCTCGACCGGCAGGATGACGGCGACATCTGGATCAACGACCGCCTCATGTCCAACAGCAGCGATGCCGACCGGACCGCGGCGAGGGGCGAGCACATCGGCTTTGTCTTCCAATTCCACTTTTTGATGCAGGAATTCACCGCGCTCGAGAATGTCATGATGCCGATGCGCAAACTTGGCCGGTTGCTGCCGGAAGCCATGGAGGCCCGGGCGCGCCATCTGCTGGGCGAGGTGGGGCTCGGGGAAAAACCCCACCGGCTGGGCACCCAGCTTTCGGGTGGCGAGCAACAGCGCGTTGCGATTGCCCGGGCACTGGCGAACGAGCCGGCCATCATCCTCGCCGATGAGCCGACGGGCAATCTGGACGTCAAAAATTCCACGATGGTTTTCGACCTGCTGACCCGGCTCGCCAAGGAAAACGGCCAGGCCGTGATTCTCGTGACCCACAACCCCGAGATTGCCGGTCGTTGCGACTCTGTCCGGCCCATGCGGGACGGGCTTTTTGTATGAGGCTTCGCGCTTGAGGGCGGTTTCATGCCAGCCCCTCCCAATAAGGGAAAACCGGGCGGCGGGCTTTTGGTGCTAATGATTTTCCGAAATCAAATCGGCCCAAGAAATTTTAGTTTACTTTGGAAATGCTGCCGCCTTCGTTAGACGCTGATTTTGCAGACCACCAACGACCTGTGAGCAACAATCCCTCGCGAAAACAATTTCTGGCCAAACTCGCCGGCCTCTTCGCCGTCGCCGGGCTTGCGCCCAAGCTGTTGGCCAAGCGGCCCGTCGCCGCCAACGGTGGTCTTGGCGCTTCCGCACCGGCCATCAAGATCGAGCCTGACGCCCGGGCTGTCGCCCGCCGCGACAGCATGGTCTGATCCTGTTCCGCCAACCGCACCGGACCATGTCGAAACTCTTCCCGAAGTCGGCCAACAAACTGCCGCTCCAGATCATTGTCTTTCTGTTTGTCTTCGGCGGCATCGCCACGGCGGGCGTCACCTACTACATGACGCCGAAATACACCCGCGTGGGTTACGCTCCGGTGCAGCCGGTGCCCTTCAGTCATGCCCTGCATGCCGGCCAGCTCGGCCTGGATTGCCGCTACTGCCATTCGAACGTGGACAAGTCCGGTCACGCCAATGTGCCTACGGCGCAGACCTGCATGAACTGCCACAACCAGGTCAAGGTGGACAGCCCGCTGCTGGCCGCCGTGCGGCAAAGTTACGAAACCGGCGAGCCGTTGCCGTGGGTGAAAATCCACCAACTGCCCGACCACGCCTATTTCAACCACGCCGTGCACGTGAACCGCGGGGTGAGCTGTGTGGAGTGCCACGGCAAAATCAATGAGATGGAAGTCGTTACCCACACCCAGCCGTTGAGCATGGGCTGGTGCCTTGATTGCCATCGCAATCCCGAAACCCGCGTCCGCGAGCCCGGCGACATCTATAATCTCAACTCCCCGACCATCGCGGAGAAGTCCGGCATCGAGGCCGGGATCAAGTTTGTCCACGACTGGAACATCAAGCCCCCGCAAAGCTGCTCCGGTTGCCACCGCTGATGAAACGCAAATTTCACCATCCCGAACCTTCCGAACGCGAGTTGAACGGCCCGCGCTACTGGCGCAGCTTGGACGAACTGGCCGAGACACCCGGTTTCAAGGAGCAGCTGGCCCGCGAGTTCCCGGAGGGCGCCTCGAATCTGGAGGGCGTTGATCGCCGCCAGTTCATGAAAATCATGGCCGCCTCGTTCGCTCTGGGCGGGGTTGGTCTTTCCGGTTGTCGCCGGCCCGAGGCCCACATTCTGCCTTACGGCAAATCCGTCGAGGGCGTGATCCCCGGTTTGCCGCTTTATTTCGCCACGGCCATGCCGCTCCGCAAGGCGGCGATCCCCTTGCTGGCCGAGACTCACCAAGGCCGGCCGACCAAGCTTGAGGGCAATCCCAGTTACGCGCCGCACGGCGGAGCGAGTTCTTTGCTCGCCCAGGCCTCCGTGCTCGACCTTTACGATCCGGACCGTGCCACCGCGCACACCCGCGGCGGGGCGGTGCTCAACACTGCGGCCGTCAATGATCTGCTGGCCAGAATCAGTGCCGATTACGCCGTTGCCGGTGGTGCCGGACTGGCCTTCCTTGCCGAGGAATCCGGTTCCCCGACCCGTGCCCGGCTGCTGGCCAAGCTCCGGCAACGTTTTCCGCGCGCCGTCTGGGCGGAGTATGAGCCCGTGCAGGATGCGCCTCCGCTGGCGGCGGCCCGCGCAGCGTTTGGCCGCGACGTGGCGCCGCAGTATCACTTCGCGAAGGCGAAGCGCGTGGTCTCGCTCGATGCAGATTTCCTGAACGCCGCCGGCACCAACATCCGCCATGCGCGCGATTTCGCCAAGGCGCGCAAGGTCGTGAAGAAGGATGATGCCATGAACCGCCTGTATGTGGCGGAAAGCGGCTTCACCCTGACCGGCAGCATGGCGGATCACCGCCTGCGGCTGGCCAGCAGCCACATGCTGGCATTGGCCGCCGCGCTCGCCCAGAAGCTGGCGCCTTCGGCCGAGTCGGCCCGGTTGGCTGCCGGCCTGGATGTCAATCCCCAGTGGGTCGACGCCTGTGCGGCGGACCTGCAGGACCACCGCGGCGAGTGTTTGGTCATCGCGGGTGCGCACCTGCCCGCCGAGGTGCATGTGCTGGCTTATCAGATCAACGCGGCTTTGGGTAACATCGGCCGAACCGTCGACTTCGTGGCAGCGGAATCCGCCGCGACCTCGACCATCGAGGGACTCGCCGCCGCGATCCGGGCCGGCAGTGTCAAAACTCTGGTCGTTTTGGGCGGCAATCCCGCATACAACGCCCCGGCCGATCTCGACTGGGTTGCCCTGCAAAAGTCGGTGCCCGAGGTGATCCGCCACGGTTACTACGTGGATGAAACCTCGGCTGCAGCCGGGGTTCACCTGGCCGCGACGCATTATTTGGAATCGTGGGGCGACGCCCGGACGACGGATGGAACCATCGTGCCCGTGCAGCCGATGATTCTGCCGCTGTTCAAGGGTCTGACGGAGATTGAGGTGCTCGCCAGAATTGCCGGCGAAACCGACGCCGATCCCTACACGCTGGTGTTTACCACGATTGCGGCCATGGCCGCCGGAGACCCGCAGAAGGCTTTCCGTCAGTTTTTGCATGACGGCTTCCTCGAAGGCTCGGCGGGTCCGAAAGTGCCGGTTGCCTTCAATTCAGGCGGCGCCTCCGGCCTTTTGGCTGGCGCAGCCGTGGTAGGTGCCTTCAGCGCGCAGAACCTCGAAGTTCGTTTTACCACCGACCACAAGATGGACGACGGTCGGTTCGCGAACAACGGCTGGCTGCAGGAATGTCCGGACCCGATCACCAAGATTTCCTGGGACAACGCCATTCTGGTCAGCCCCAAGTTGGGCAAGGAACTCGGCATCACGCCCAAGGGTTCGCTGCTGCAGGTGGCCCGGGTGGAGGAAGCCGAATTCATTCGCGGCCGGGAAATGGCCCATGTCGGTGAGGTCACCGTCAACGGCCGCAACGTCCGCGGACCGATTCACATTCAGCCCGGTCTGTCCAACTACACGATCGTTCTGCCGCTGGGCTACGGCCGTGCGAATTCCGGCAGAGTGGGGCAGGGGGCCGGTTTCAACGCCTATGCCGTGCGGACCAGCGCGACACCGGCCGTGGCTACGGGTGCCACCCTGGTGCTGACCGGCGAGCGCTACGCTCTGGCCAACACGCAGGAGCATTGGTCCATGGAAGGCCGCGACATCGTGCGCGAGGCCAACCTCGACGAATATCGAAAGAATCCGAGCTTCGTGCATGACATCGGCACGGAGTCGCACTCTCCCGCGATCTACGGTGAAGCCGGACCCAAGGCCGAGGCAGCGTTGTCGCGCGATGAGCGCACCGCACTCACGGCCAATCGTGCGATACTCACACCCCGGGGACAGTCCCTGTATGAGACTCCGGACTTCACGGGCACGCACCAGTGGGGGATGTCGATTGATCTCAACACTTGTATCGGCTGCAACGCCTGCGTCGTTGCCTGTCAGGCTGAGAACAACATTCCCATCGTCGGCAAGGATCAGGTCATGCGCGGCCGCGAGATGCATTGGATCCGGCTCGACCGTTACTATTCCGACGGCAAGGCCGATGGCGCCGCTTTTGGTGGCGAGGGCAACAAGGAGCTGCCCGAGGATCCGCAGGTTTCACTTCAGCCCGTCGCCTGCATGCAGTGTGAGCTGGCGCCCTGCGAAACGGTGTGCCCGGTCAACGCGACCGTGCACGATGAGGAGGGCCTGAACGTGATGGCCTACAACCGCTGCATCGGCACCCGTTACTGCGCCAACAACTGTCCCTACAAGGTGCGCCGGTTCAATTTCTTCGACTACAACGACCGCCAGCTCGACAGTCTCTACCTGGGGCCGCTCGGGCCCCAAGGCATGCCGGAGTTGGTGAAGATGGTGAAAAACCCCGAGGTTTCCGTGCGGATGCGCGGCGTCATGGAGAAGTGCACCTATTGCGTGCAGCGCATCCAAAACGGCAAGATCCAGCACAAGGTCGCCATGGCCAAGGCCGGAACCCCGGGCGAAGTCTCGGTGCCGGACGGTTCCATCAAGACCGCCTGCCAGCAGGTTTGTCCGGTTGAAGCCATTGTTTTTGGCGATCTGCTCGACAAGAACAGCGCCGTTTCGCAGGCCAAAGCCCGCGAGCACGATTACCAGTTGCTCGGCTACCTGAACATCCGCCCGCGCACGACCTACCTGGGCCGCCTGCGCAACCCGAATCCGAACATGCCGGATTACAACAAGCTGCCGCTCAGCCGCGTGGAATACAAAAACAAGAACTACCCGCCCGCCCTCAAGGACGGACATGGCAAGAGTTCGCACGATCACTCCACCCTGAAGGGTGCGCTGCGCACGGGAGGACAAAGCTAATGGCCCACGCCGAATCCGCCGGCCCTGCGCCGGCCATCCTGCAGGAAGTCAAGCCGGCCGTGCTGCCGCGTGCCACGTTGGTGGAGAACAACCGCAGCTTTGCCTGGATCACCGAAAAGATCTGCAGCATCATCGAAGGGAAGACCCCGACCTGGTGGTGGGTCTGTTTCATCGTGGCCTGCTTTGTGGCCTCGTTCACCGTTGCGGGCATCACCTACTTGGTGGCCGTCGGCGTCGGCGTCTGGGGCCATGCCAACCCGGTCAACTGGGCGTGGGATATCGTCAACTTCGTGTTCTGGATCGGCATCGGCCACGCCGGCACGCTGATCTCGGCGATCTTGTGTCTGCTGCGGCAGCGCTGGCGCACTTCCATCAACCGTGCCGCCGAGGCGATGACGATTTTTGCGGTGGTTTGCGCCGCCATTTTCCCCGTCTTCCACGTCGGCCGGGTATGGTATGCCTGGTATCTTTTCCCGATCCCCAACTCCAACGTGATCTGGCAGAACTTCCGTTCGCCGCTGGAGTGGGACGTCTTCGCGGTCTCCACCTACGGCACGGTTTCGGTGCTGTTCTGGTATGTCGGCCTGATCCCCGACCTCGCGGTGCTGCGCGACCGCTTCTTCGCCGCCGGCAACAAACTGCGGTCGTTCCTCTACGGCCTGTTCGCCCTCGGCTGGCGCGGCTCCAACCGCCACTGGAGCAACTACGAGATGGCCTATCTCATCCTGGCCGGCGTCAGCACGCCGCTCGTGCTCTCCGTGCACACCATCGTGTCGTTCGACTTCGCGGTGTCGCTGCTGCCCGGTTGGCACACGACGATTTTCCCGCCCTATTTCGTGGCGGGCGCCATTTTCTCCGGTTTCGGCATGGTGCTTACGCTCATGCTGCCGCTCCGCGCGATTTACAAACTGGAGGACCTGATCACGCAGTATCACATCGACTGCATGTGCAAGATCACCCTGGCGACCGGCACCATCGTGGGCTACGCCTACGCGATGGAGTTCTTCATCGCCTGGTATGGCGCGAACCCCTACGAGGGCTTTGCCTTCATCAACCGCGCTTTCGGTCACTATGCCTGGGCCTATTGGATCATGATCGCGTGCAATGTGATCACGCCGCAGTTCTTCTGGTTCAAGAAGGTCCGCGAAAACACCGCCTTCGTGTGGATTCTCTCGATCTTCGTGAACGTGGGCATGTGGTTTGAGCGCTTTGTCATCATCGTCACGTCGCTGGCCCGCGACTTCCTGCCCTCCAGCTGGGGTTACTACAGCCCGTCGATCGTCGAGATCTTCACTTTCTTCGGCACCTTCGGCGTCTTCTCGGTGCTCTTCCTCCTCTTCATCCGTTTCCTGCCGATCATGCCGATGGCGGAACTCAAGGCGGTCACGCCGCAGGCTGATGTCCATGCCGGCCACGACCATCATTAATCCGAACCGACCATGCCCGCCCAATCATAGCGGCCTGATCGCCACCTTTCGACACCGCCGCCGGCCTCTACCAGGCCGCGCAGCAGGTGCGTGATGCCGGTTTCAAGCACTGGGATTGCATCACCCCGTTTCCTGTCCACGGCCTGGACAAGGCGATGGGGGTCAAGCGGTCCATCGTGCCGCGGTTTTCCCTGGCCGGCGGCATCCTCGGCTTCTGCACCGGCATGTCGCTGATCTGGTGGACCGGAGCGGTGGACTATCCGCTGATCGTGGGCGGCAAGCCTTACTTCAGCCCGATGTTTGCGTTTCCGGTCGCCTACGAACTCACCATTCTTTTCACCGCCTTTGCCACGATCGGGGGCATGTTCTTCCTCAACGGCCTGCCCAAGCATTATCACCCGGTGCTGAAGTATGATCAGATCAAGCGCGGCATGGACGATTTGTTCTTCATCGTGATCGAGAGCCGCGACCCCCGTTTCCACGCCACCAACACCCGGACCCTGCTCGAAAAAGCAGGCGGCACCCAGATCCAGGAGCTGGAGGCCTGAGCCATGCGCAACGTCTATCTTGTCACCGCTTTTCTCGTCGTTTTGACGCTCTCGATTCTGGGGCTGCGCGGCACCCTGTTCGTGAAGGCGCCCATGGATGTCTTCCCCGAGTGGATCTTTCCCGGGATGAAGTATCAGTCGAAGCTCAAGCCCCAGGCCCAGAGCAAATTCTTTGCCGATGGCCGGGCCGACCGGCCGCTGCCGGCCGGGGTGGTGCCCGCTGCCTACGGTCCTGCCGGCCAGCCCTTGCGGAATGATGATGCCCGTTATGCCGGCAAGGATGCGGATGGCGATTTTGTTGCCCGCATACCCGCCGCGGTGAAGGTAGACATGCAGTTTTTGGAGCATGGCCGCGACCGCTACGTGATCTACTGCGCTCCGTGTCATGGTGCGTTGGGCGACGGCCAGGGCATCACCAAGCAATACGGCATGGGGGCGACGCCGACCTTCCATGATGATCGCCTGCGCCAGATGGCGGACGGGGAAATTTTCAACACGCTCACCCATGGCAAGGGCAACATGCTCTCCTACGCCGACAAGCTGACGCCCGACGACCGCTGGGCGGTTGTCGCCTACGTCCGGGCCTTGCAACGCGCGCAGGCGGGTTCGGTTTCCGACGTGCCCTTGGTGAATAAACCGGAGCTTGGTCTCTAATGAGTGCCCACACTGCCACTGTTTCCGCCGCCCTGCCGGCTTCCTCCACCGCTTCGGCCGCCGGCCGGGCGTTGACGATCGGGTTGGTGGGCATTGCCCTGACGGCCCTCGGACTTTTCGTTTCCGACAGCCACGGAGTCGCCATGTCGTGGCTCGTTGGCATTACGTTCTGGACGGCCATCGCCATCGGCATGCTGATGCTGATCCTGATCCACCACATCTTTGATGCGTCCTGGTCGGTCGTGCTGCGCCGCCAGTATGAGCACGGCCTCGCCGCGTTCAAGTGGCTGGCCCTATTGTTTCTCCCCTTGCTGATTGTCTCCTGGCTGAAGCCGGGCTTCATCTGGAACTGGATGGATCTGAACCATGAGCTCCACGGCCATGGCACGGTCGGGACCGATGTGCTGTATCTCAAGAAGGCGAGCTTCCTGAACCCCGGGATGTTCACCGGCATGACCGTGTTTTTCTTTCTTTCCTGGATGTGGTTGGCGGCACGCCTGCGGAAAGCCTCGTTTACGCAGGATGCCGACGGCAGCGTGGGTTGGACGCATGTGAACCGCAAGACTGCCGCTTTCGGTCTGCCCTTGGGAGCGCTGACCCTCACCTTTGCCGCCATCTACTGGGTCAAGAGCCTCGAGTATCACTGGTTCTCCACGATGTATGGGGTGTGGTTTTTTGCCAACTGCGTGCGCGGCGCCCTTGCCGTGGGCGTGCTGATCATGCTCTGGCTCTGGGCGCGTGGCGATTACAAGGGTATCCTCAACAACAACCACTGGCACTCCATCGGTCAGCTGAGCTTCGCCTTCACCGTGTTCTGGGCTTATGTGACGTTCTCGCAGTATTTTCTGATCTGGAACGCAAACATCCCGGAGGAAACTTTCTGGTATAACCTGCGCGAGATCAACGCCGACGGCTCGCCCAACCAATGGAAGTATGTCGGGATCATCGGCATTCTCTTCGGTCACTTTGTGGTGCCATTCCTCTTCCTGCTTTCCTACAAGCACAAGCTCAACCACGGGAAGATGCGTTTCATCTCCATCTGGATTCTGGCGGTCATTTTGTTGGATATCTGCTACAACATCCTGCCGGCGCTGAAGGATGTCCACGGCAACGCCCTGCCGCTTTTCAATCTCAACCTGTTGTGGACGCTGACGGCGGTCGTCGGCATCGGCGGTGTCTGCGTCTGGGCCTACCTGCGCAGCTTCCCGACCACGAAGTTGATCCCCATCCGTGATCCGCGCATCGGCGAATGCCTCACCCACCATGAGTGATCAGTCCACCCGTTCCAAACCCGCTTCACTGGTGTCCGTTGTGGCCATCATGGGCTGCTTTGCGCTGTTTCTCTTGCTCGTTTACCTGGCCTACCTGCCGAAGCAAACCGGGGCCTATGTCGGCGATGGCATCCGCACGCCGGAGCAGCGCTTGGCCGCGCTCGACGAGTTGCGGACCAAGGAGCAGAAACAGGCCGCCACTTACGCCTGGATCGACCAATCCGCCGGGCAAGTGCAGTTGCCAATCTCCCGCGCCATGGAACTGACCGTCCGCCACTACAACGACGGGAACTAAGGAAACGACACCCCTTTACACGAGATGACGACTGCTTTGCCCACAAAAGTTCAGCCCGGGGCGGATGAAAACGAACAGGCCTGCGGCGGCCCGCTGTTGCTGCTGATCGGATCGGGCCTGCTGTGGCTCGTGCTCGGTTCGGCGCTGGCGCTGTTAAATCTCATCCAAATTTACACCCCGGCCTTTCTGGCCGACTGTGCGTGGTTCACCTATGGCCGTCTGCAGGCCATGCAGGAGACCGCGCTGCTCTACGGTTGGGCGGGCAATGCCGGGCTGGCGGTCGCGCTTTGGGTGCTTTCCCGCCTCGGCGGTGCGCCCCTGCGTGGCACCAATTACATCGTGGCCGGTGGCCTGTTTTGGAATCTGGGTGTGACCTTGGCCTTGGTGGGCATCGCGGCGGGAGACGCCGCCGGCCATGCCGCCTTCCAGCTCCCGCGTTACGTGCAGCCCCTTCTGCTGTTTTCGTTTGCCGCGATTGCGGTGCCCGGGGTGCTGGCTTGGACCGGCCGGCGTAATGCTTCGACCTATGCCGGGCAGTGGTATGCCGTCGCCGCACTGTTTCTCTTCCCTTGGTTCTTCTCGGTCGCTTCGGTGATGCTGACCTTTGCGCCGGTGCGCGGCACGTTGCAGGCGGTTATCGCGACCTGGTATGCGCAAAATCTCTTCAGCCTTTGGCTGGCCCCCGTGGCGCTGGCCGCGGTTTATTATCTGCTGCCCAAGCTCACCGGACGGGTGATTCCCAACTACGATTTTGCCGTCTATGGGTTTTGGTCGCTGCTTTTCTTCGGCTGCTGGCTCGGTGGCCGTCATTTGATCGGTGCTCCGGTTCCGGCCTGGGTTTCCACGATGGCCATTGCGAATGCCTGGGTGGTGCTTTTCCACCACATCATTGTTTTCTTCAATGTCCGTGATCTCTTCCGGTCCGGCTCCGGCACGGTGATGCGGTTTCTGGCCGTTGGCACCGGGGCCTATCTGCTTTCCGCGGTGGTGGACACGGCCTTTTCGGCCCGCGCTCTGGCCGTGGTGACCCAATTCACTTATTTCCAGCAGGCCCAGGGACAGCTTGCGCTGGGGGCCGTCGCGCTGATCCTCACGGGCTCGATTTATTACATGACGCCGCGCTTGGCCGGTGGCGTTTGGCCTTCGGTGGGATTGATCCGCGGGCACTTTCTGGCCTTCGCCATCGGCTTCGTGCTGCTGGTAGCGAGTCTGGCGGTTGCCGGTTGGATTCAGGGCTCGGCACTCAATGATCCGGCGGTCTCCTTTGCCCAGATTTCGGAGCGCACCAAGGTTTGGTTGCAACTGGCCACAGCGGCCCAGGCCATGCTTCTGGCTGCCCATGCCGTTTTTGCGCTTCATTTTGCCAAGTTCATCGTCGGTCAAATGGCGAAGTGCTGCGCCGCGCGGCCTTTGCTCGCGGCGGAGGTGACTGTCTCATGAAAAACGGACCCCTTTTCTTCCTCGGGTTGTTTTCCGCCCTCGGTATTTCTTGGGCGGGATTGGTGATCGGCATCAATACCCAGCTCGGTGGGCTCTCACCTTATTTCGATGAAGCCCAGGAGGCGGCATTTCCCGCCCGAATTCCCGGTATTGCGGAGCAGGGTCTCCGGGTTTACCGCGATCTGGGCTGTGCATCCTGCCACACCCAGCAGGTCCGCCGGCCCGGGTTTGGTGCCGATCAGGCCCGCGGCTGGGGCGAGCGGCAAAGTGTCGCCCGCGATTACATTTACCAATCCCAACCCCAGCTCGGCACCATGCGGATTGGGCCGGATCTGGCCAACTATGGCACGCGCGCAGAAGAGGCCGGTCGCACGCCGGCTGCCGTTCTGGCCGATCTCTACAACGGGCATGCCGGCATGCCGGCTTACCGCTTTCTTTTCGCCCAGCGCAAGTTGGACGGCGAGCCTTCTGCCAAGGCCTTGGTGGGCGGTGCACCCGCCGGTTACGAGTTGGTGCCCACGGCTCGGGCCGAGGCCCTCGTGGCCTATCTCTTGAGTTTGAAACAATCCTACGACTTGCCCGAGGCCATGCCTTACGAGCCCGCAGATAGCACCAAGGAGGCCGCCCAATGAGCTCGCCTTCCCATCCGTCCGATCCCCGGCACGAGTCTTCCGCGATGTCGGACGACACCATCGTTGCGGCGCACGACAAGGCCGCCGCCGGCACGCCGGACACGCATGCGCAGTATCGGATATTGCCGCTGGTGCTCCTTTTTGTGTTCAGCGGTTTCATTTTTTACGCGGGAGCATACCTGGGGCGTTACTCGGGTCGGTTCAGCGGTGAGATTTTTGACGAACGGCAAGTGCCTACGTCCGGTCAACCGGTCGTCGCCGCAATTGATCCGCTGGTGCTGGGCAAACGCCAGTATGCGCTGGCTTGTGTCACCTGCCATATGCCCAACGGACAGGGTGTGCCCAACCTCTACCCGCCTTTGGCTGGCGCCGATTGGGTGACCGGCAGTGAGGAGCGGCTCATCGCCATCGTGGTGCACGGCCTCAAGGGCCCCATTACCGTCAACGGCAATGTTTACAGCGCCGCCGCCATGCCGGCTTTCGGTCAGGTGCCTGGCGGTGGTTACAATTGGTCGGACGAGCGCATCGCCGCCGTGCTGACCTACATCCGTCAGGAGTGGGGCAACGAAGCGGGCCCGATTACGGCGCAGCAGGTCGCGGCTGTCCGCACGGCCCATCCCGATCGCAAAGAGTGGACCGAGCCCGAATTGCTGGCCCTGCCCTGATTTTGCATTGTTTGCCGCCAACAGCCGCCCCGAAACGGGCGGCTGTTTTTGTTGGAAAACAGCTTACTCGCCGAGTTTCCGGCCGGTCATCAGGTGGCTTTTCACGTAGTCGGCCACGGCATCTGCCAGCGGGGTCATCGGCCGGGTGTAGCCGGTCGCGCGCAGTTTGGTGATGTCCGCCTGGGTGAAGTATTGGTATTTGCCCTTCAGAACCTCGGGCATCTCGATGAACTCGATACGCGGCTCGCGCCCGAGCGCGGCAAAGATCGCCCGGGTAAGTGTCAACCACGTGTTGGCTTCACCGGAACCCAGGTTGAACAGACCGCCGGCCTTGGGTGCATGCTCCGCAAAGTGCAGGGTCATCTCCACGGCATCCTTCACGTAAAGAAAATCGCGCATTTGTTCACCGTCGCGATAGTCCGGGTGATAGCTTTTGAACAGGCCGGCTTTACCGGTGGTGACGATTTGCTGGAAGGCTTTGTGGACGAGCGACCGCATGTCGCCCTTGTGGTCCTCGTTGGGCCCGTAAACGTTGAAATACTTCACCCCGACGATGCGCTGCAACCAGCCTTCCCGCTGGGCGTGCAAATCAAAAAGGTGTTTGGAATAGCCATACATGTTGAGCGGACGAAGACGTGAGAGGTTCTCGTCGGTGTCGCTCATGCCCTGGCTCCCGTCACCGTAGGTGGCGGCGGAAGAGGCGTAGATGAAGCGGGCGTCGGATGCCAAGGCCCATGCCGCCAGCTCCTTGGTATAGGCGTAATTGTTGTCGATAAGATAGGCGGCATTGCGCTCGGTCGTAGCCGAGCAGGCCCCGAGATGAAACACGGCGGCGAACTTGCCGAAGCTCGCCGGTTTGACGGCCAGACGGCTGCGCAAAACGTCGGCCTCGACATAGTCTGCGAATTTCAGGGGGACCAGGTTCTTCCATTTCTCGTCGGTCCCGAGGAAGTCGCTCACCACGATGTCGGTGTGTCCCCGCTGGTTGAGCGCCCAGACGAGCGAGCTGCCGATAAAACCGGCGCCGCCGGTAACCAAAATGCGTCCTTCGAGCGAACTCATGACTCCCGTGACAATTCCTCCGCCCGTGCCTTGGCCGCAAGCACGGTTTCTCGGATCAGTCCGCGAAAATTGCCGGCTTGCAGCTTGCGCAGGCCGGCCAGGGTCGTGCCGTTGGGTGAGGTGACTTGGTCGCGCAGTTGCTCGGGGTCCGTCTGGCGGCGCGCCAGCAGGCGGGCGGATCCGAGCACGGTCTCCGTCGTGAGCCGGGTGGCCACGGCGGGATCGAGTCCGGCGGCGATGCCGGCGTCGCGCATGGCGGCCACGTATTCGTAGAGAAAAGCCGGTCCGCCCGCGGTCAGTGCGGTGACCGTGTCCAGGTGGCTTTCGTCAAGTGCCAGATGGCTGCCGCAGGCCCCCAGCAATTTTTCAACGATGGCGCGCTGGCCGGGTGTCAGGGGCTGCAGGGAACAATAGGGGGTGATGCCGGCACCGATGGCGGCGGGGGTGTTGGGCATTGCCCGCACGAGATTGACGGCTTGGGGAAAGGTTTTGCGCAGGGTGGCCAGCCGTTTGCCGGCCAGCACGGAGATAACCAGTTTACCGGCGGTCAGGGACCCCAGGCGCGGGTCGGCGGCGGCGAGATGTTGGGGTTTGAAGGCGAGGACCAGTGCATCGGCTCCGTGCAACAATTCGTCCAGTGACCCGGCGAGCGCGATGCCGGTGCGTGCGGCCAGCGCGGGTGCCGATCGGCCGGAACCACCGAGACAGATCAGTTCCGACGGGGCCATCGCTTGTTCGGCCAGCAGGCCGTCAATCATCGCGGACGCGAGGTTGCCCGCACCCAGAAAGGCAATTTTAGTCATCCGAATCTTTGCGCGCGCGCTTGACGACGGGATGAAGCAGCACGGCGCACGCCCCGCCTTCCGGGCGGTCGGTGATGGTGACTTCACCGCCCATGCCGCGAAGCGCATGGCGAGCCACGGTCAGACCCATGCCGACCCCCACGGTGCTCTTGGAACTGATGAAGGGCTCGAACACGTGATCGCGCATTTCGGGAATGAGACCTGCACCTTTGTCTTCGATTTTGATCTGCACGGACTGACCCTCGCCGGGCTTGTCGACCAGGGCCGTGCGGATCCAAACAGGCCGGGCCTCGGCGGGCGCCGAGTGGCCGTAACTTTCCCAAGCGTTCATCAGGATTTTGCCCAGGACATCCTCAAAGACCTCCGTGTTGGTTTCGATGGGCAACTGGCCGGCGGGATTCTCAACGGTGATGGCCGGATTGAGTCCGGTGTCCTGACGGAAGCGCTGGATGCTGTTGTCCAGCAGCTGTTGCAGGGGGACCTTTTCCAGCGGAGGCCGTGACTTCACCACCAACTGGCTCAGCTGCTTGATGATCGCCACAATGCGCTGGATGGCATCTTCGACGTGCTGGGTGTTCTTTTTTACCTGTTCGGGCTTGTCGTAGTAGGCCTTGAGCAGATCGAGGTAGCCGATCACGACGCCGAGCAGGTTGTTGAGGTTGTGGGCGATTCCCTGGGTGACCGCGCCGATCGTAGCCGCGCGGCGGGCTTCGACGAGCCGGCGCTGCAGTTCGAGCATCTCCCGGTTGACGGCCACGTAGCGCAGGTGGGTTTGCACCCGGGCGTAGGTCTCGTCCAAATCGATCGGCTTGGTGATGTAATCCACCGCGCCCACGCCCAAGCCCTCGATCTTGCCTTCCTTCGAGGTGCGGGCGGTGATGAAAATCACCGGGATCGAGCGGGTTTCCTCGCTGGCCTGCAAACGTTGGCAGACCTCGATGCCGTCCATATCCGGCATCATCACATCGAGCAAAATCAGATCGGGCTTTTCCCGCGCCACCAGATCCAGGGCCTCCAGACCGTTGTAGGCGGTCACAACGCGAATGCCTTCGCGTTCGAGTTTGCGCTTCAGAAGCTGGACGTTGATGGGTTGGTCATCGACGACCAGGATGGTGGGCACAGGCATCTTGCGAAGCAGCAAAAGGGAGCCTGCGGACGGGTGCAACTCCTTTGCGGGTCCGGCTTAACGCCGCGGATTCAGCCGGTGGGCCTTGACGGTGTTCTGCATCAGCATGGCAACCGTCATGGGCCCCACGCCTCCCGGCACCGGGGTGATTTTGGAGCATAGCGGAGCGACGGAGGCGAAATGCACGTCGCCGACGAGGCGGTAGCCGGATTTTTTGGCGGGGTCAGGCAGCCGGTTGATGCCCACATCGATCACCACCGCGCCCGGCTTGACCATGTCGGCGGTGACGAATTCCGCCCGGCCGATGGCGGCGATCAACACATCGGCCTGCCGGGTGAAGCTGGGCAGATTGGTGGTGCCGGAGTGGCAGATGGTCACCGTCCCATTGGCGCCGGCCTTTTTCTGGAGCGCGAGCAAGGCCACGGGCTTGCCCACGATCAAGGAGCGTCCGAGCACGACGACGTGTTTGCCTTTCAAGTCCGTGCCGCTGCGGGCCAGCAGTTCCATGATTCCGGCCGGAGTGCAGGCGACGAATCCGGTGTCATCCTCTTGGGCGACTTTGCCGAGGTTCAGGGTATTGAAACCGTCCACGTCCTTCTCCGGTGCAACGCGCCGGAAAACCGCCAGTTCATCGATGTGCTTCGGCAGCGGCGACTGCACCAGAATGCCGTCCACGCCGGGGTCGGCGTTCAGGCGGTCGATCAGCGCAAACAGATCTTCCTGGGTGATGTCCACCGGCGGCAGGTGGATGCGGCCTTCGATTCCGATCTCCGCCGCGGTTTTCTCCTTTTTTTTGACATAGGAAACCGAGGCCGGGTCGTCGCCAACCCTGACCAGCGCGATGCAGGGCTTTCGGCCGGTCAGCCCGGCGACTTCAGTTTTCAGCTCCGCGATGATGGCGGCGGCGATTTGGTTTCCGTCGATCAATTCCATATGAAGAAAGAATCGGCCGGCAAATCGCAGGATCCGCCGGCCGCAGGTTGTGGAAGAATTATTTGAGCTGCAGGCTTTCGATTTCGATCACGATGTCCCGTCCGTCGGGCATGGGCTTGGGTGTGCCAAAGACGACGACCACGCGATCGGTGTATTTTTCAATCTGCTCGGTCAGCAGCAGCTTGCTGATGTCCAAGTAGGCGTAGCGAACACCCGCGTCGTCGTTCAGCTGCCAATCGTAAGGCCGGCGCGGGGCGAACGGGCGCTTGCTGGAAACGAACCGGCCCTGAAACAGGCGCGGCAAGACGCCGGAGCCGCCGTCGCTGCGTGCAATCGCGGCGGGAGCCGGACGGACTGTATCGCTCCGGACGACCGGGGCGGGGACTGCAGGGGGCGGTGACCGGGGCACATCGGTCAGCACGGGAGCCGAGGGAGCCAGGGAGGCGCCACCGGAAACCCGCACGTAGCCCACGATATCCTTCTCCAGTTGAATCTGGGTCCAGCGGCCGTGCAGGCCCGTGATGGTTGCCTTGTCGCCGGCTTCCATCTGGCTGATCACGGTTGCATCGGCCTTCGGCTGGAGATGAAAAGCGGTGCCGGGACGCACTTCCAGACTTTTGCCGATGGCCTTGTTCTCCACATAAACCTCGAAGGGACCCGCGAGGCGCACCGCCACCCAGCCAGCCGGGGTGGCGCCGAGCGGATCGGAGACCAAGGTGGGGGAGGAGCCGGCCTTCAGGAAGGTAATCGTGGGGGCTGCAGGATCGGGCCGGGTGTGGACGGCGGCGGTGTGGGCAAGGGGAGCAGCGCTCAAGCCGGCTGCGCCCGCCAGGACGGAGAGTGTGAACAAGATTTTATTCATCATGGTGGTCGGGTTCGTCGTCACGACGGTGCGGACGCGGAATTTTGAACAGAAGTGAGACATCCTTGGTAGTGAGTGGTTTCACGGCGCGCAACGGGATTCCCTTCAGGCGAAAGGAGCCGATCTGATAACGCCGCAGACGCTTTACATCGTAGCCGAGCGATGTGAACAGCAGCCGGATCTCGCGCTTTTTTCCGTGGTGCATGTGCACGTCGAGATTGGTCGAGGCGAGGTCTGCCCCCGGGTTTACCAGCACGGCATGCTCCACTTTGAGGTGCTCGCCCTCATAGCGGATGCCCTTGATGAGCTGGCCCAGGCGCGAGCGCGGAAAACGTTGTTTGAGCACCACATGGTAGCGCTTCACCACCACGTTCGAGGGGTGCATCAGGCGATTGGCGAGGTCACCGTCGGTGGTGATGATGACGAGACCTTCGCTGTCCTTGTCGAGCCGGCCGGCGCAGAAAAAGCGGAATCGGGCGAGTTCGCGGGGCAGCAGGTCGAAGATCGTGTCGGCGTTGTGCGGATCGTCGTTGGAACAAACCAGTCCGCGCGGTTTGTGCACGGCCAAGGTCAGCCGCGGTTGGGGCGTGCTGCGCACCTGCTTGCCGCCGGTGGTCACCTTGTCGACCCCTGGGATCACCTTCTGGCCGGGCTTGGCGGGGGCGCCGTTGACCCAGACTTCCCCCTGGGCAATCAGAGCTTCGGCATTGCGACGTGAACAGACACCGGCCTCGGCGAGGAATTTTTGCAGGCGGATGGCGGTGGTGGTGCTCATGACGGCAGGCAGTTGGCTGCAATTTCCGCCGGGGAGCAAGCCCGGCGGCGGCGAGAAACTAAGGCTTGCACGTCATCCGGGCGGCGCGCTTCATCCGGCAGCCATGTCCGCAGCCGCCGACGCCTCCGTTTTCAACAAGGACAATCCTTTCCCGGCAAAAATCACCGAGAACCGCGTGCTCAACGGTCCCGGTTCGGCCAAAGAGACCCGGCATTTTGTGGTCAGAATCGCCGGCAGCGGCCTGCACTACAAAGCCGGCGACTCGCTGGGGGTTTATCCCACCAACCGGTCCAGCGAGGTGGAGGAAATCATCGCCCTCCTGGGCGCCACCGGGGAGGAGCCGGTGACTCCGGTGCGGGCCCCGGCCCCCGTCGCGCTGCGGACCGCCCTGACCTCCGGATTGGATTTGGACAGCCCGACCAAAAAGATCGTCGAGCTCGTGGCGGCAAAAGTGAGCGACGAGGCCCAACGGGCGCAGTTGCTGGCCCTGTTGGCTCCCGAGGCCAAGGAGCGTCTTGAAGCCTTTCTTTATGAGCGCAGCTTCGTGGATTTCCTGGCCGATTACCCTTCGGCCAAGTTTGCCCCGCAGGAATTTGTCGGCCTCCTGCGGCGGCTCATGCCTCGGTTGTATTCCATCGCTTCTTCCCCGCGTGTTTATCCGGAAGAAATCCACCTGACGGTGGCGGCCGTCCGTTACCGGACCAACCAGCGCGACCGGGTCGGAGTATGCTCCACATTTCTATCGGACCGGGTGGCGGTGAATGCCGATCCCGTGCCGGTGTTTGTGTCGCATTCGCATTTTGGTCCGCCGGAGGACGGCACCAAAGACTGCATCATGGTGGGGCCGGGCACGGGTATCGCTCCTTTTCGGGCTTTTGTGCAGGACCGCGTGGCGGCCGGCGCCAGCGGACGCAACTGGGTGTTTTTTGGCGACCAGCACCGCGCCGATGATTTTCTCTACGGCGACGAGTGGCAGGAATACGTCGCACAAGGACATGTTGCCCGGCTGGATCTGGCCTGGTCGCGCGACCAGGCGCACAAAATCTACGTGCAGGACCGGATGCGGGAAAACGCCTCCGAGTTTTGGCAATGGCTGCAGGGCGGCGCCTTTTTCTACGTCTGCGGCGATGCGAAGCGCATGGCGAAGGATGTGGACCAGGCCCTGCATGAAATTGTCGCCACACAAGGCGGCATGGACATCGCGGCCGCGGCCGACTACGTGAAACAGTTGAAAAAGGAAAAACGCTACCAGCGCGACGTCTATTGATCCCAGAAACAAACCCAATCCCATGAGCCTCACCTTCAACAATCGCACCGCCCTGGTGACCGGCGCCGGCCGCGGCATTGGCCGGGCCATCGCCGAAACTCTGGCCCGCCATGGCGTGACGGTCATTTGTGTTTCGAAGTCCGCGGATTCATGCGGCGCGGCCGCGGCGGCCATCACCGCCGCCGGCGGCAAGGCCAAGGCCTTGGCGGTGGATGTGGCCGACGGTGCGGCCATCGCACAGGCGGCCGAGGCGCTGCTGGCCGAGTTTCCGGCCATTGACATGCTGGTGAACAACGCCGGCATCACCCGCGACGGGCTGCTCTTTCGCATGAGCGAGGCGGATTGGAACGATGTGATCAGCACCAACCTTTCGAGCTGCTATCACTGGACCAAGCACTTGGCGCGGCCGATGACCCGGGCGCGGTGGGGGCGTATCGTCAACATCACCTCGGTCAGTGGCATCATGGGCAACGCCGGTCAGGCCAACTACTCCGCGGCGAAGGCCGGCATGATCGGCCTGACCAAAAGTCTGGCCCGCGAATTTGCCGGCCGCAACGTCACGGTGAACGCCGTGGCCCCCGGTTTTATCAAGACCGACATGACCACGGACTTCGTCAATAACCCCGAGATGGCGGGCAAGGTGCTGGAGGCCGTTCCCCTCAAGCGTTTTGGCGAAGCCGCTGACATTGCGAACATGACGGCCTACCTCTGCGCCGAGGAAGCGAACTACATTACCGGCCAAGTTTTTACCGTTGACGGCGGCATGGCGATGTGAAGTCTCCTCTCACTAGGTATTTACCCACATGGCCGACACAAAAACCATCGAACAACGCGTTAAGGAGATCATCGTTAACCAGCTCAATGTTAACGAGGAGCAGATCACGCCGACGGCTTCATTTCTCGACGATCTGGGCGCCGATTCGCTCGACACGGTCGAGCTGATCATGGCTTTCGAGGAAGAGTTCAAGGACGAGATCAAGGGCGAGATCCCCGAGTCTGATGCCGAGAAACTCCAGACCGTCGGTCAGGTCACCGACTACATCAAGGCCAAGGCCGGCGTCAGCTGAGTCGCAATCAATTCCCGGCGCCCCGCCAGAATTTTCCCAAAAAATTCTGGCGGGGCGCCTTTTTGCTTTCAGAGAATGAAAGCATTCCACGCTCCATGGACTCATCTTCTTCCCGCCGGGTAGTTGTCACCGGCCTGGGTGCGGTTACCGCCCTGGGACACACGGTCGATGAGTTTTGGCACAGCCTGCTGGCGGGTCGCAGCGGCGTTGACCGGGTCACGCATTTTGACCCCACCCAGTTTGCCAGCCAGATTGGCGCGGAGGTGCGCGGCTGGGACCCGGCCCAGCACATGGATCCGAAGGAGGCGCGCCGCAACGACCGCTACACGCATTTCGGATTTGTGGCGGCCAAGCAGGCGGTGGCCGATTCCGGATTGGTGATGCCGGCCGAGGACGGTGACCGCGTCGGTGTGATCATCGGCTCCGGCATCGGTGGTATGCACACTTACGAGTCGCAGCTCAAGGTGCTGATTGAGCGTGGTCCGCGCAAGGTTTCGCCGTTCACCATTCCCTCGTTGATTGGAAACATGTGCTCTGGATTGGTGGCGATCGAATACGGCGCCCGCGGTCCGAATTTCGGCATTGTTTCGGCCTGCGCCACCGGCACCCACGCCCTGGGTGAGGCGTGGCATGCGATTCGCCGGGGCGATGCCGATGTCATGATCGCCGGTGGCAGCGAAGCCGCGATCACCCCGTTTTCCTACGCGAGCTTTTGTGCGATGAAGGCCATGAGCACGCGCAACGAGGAGCCGCAACAGGCCAGCCGCCCGTTCGACCTCAACCGCGACGGGTTTGTGATGGGCGAAGGTGCCGGCATCCTGGTGCTCGAGTCTCTGGAGCATGCCGTGGCCCGGGGCGCGCGCATTTATGCCGAGATGCTGGGCTATGCCGCGACCTGCGATGCATTCCACATCACGCAGCCGGATCCGGAAGGAAAGGGGCTGTCGCTGGCAATGAAGCGTGCCTTGGAAAGCGCCCGTCTGCGTCCCGAGCAGATCGATTACATTAACGCGCACGGCACGTCGACGCCCTACAACGACAAGTTTGAGACCATGGCCATCAAGAAAGTCTTCGGCGGGCATGCCCGCAGTTTGGCGGTCAGCTCCACCAAGTCCATGACCGGACATCTGCTGGGTGCGGCCGGGGGGATCGAGTCGGTGATCACCGTCAAGACCATCCAGACGGGAATGATCCCGCCGACCATCAACCTGGTCGATCCGGATCCGGAGTGCGATCTCGACTATGTGCCCAACCAAGCCCGGGCCGCATCGGTCCGGTTTGCGCTCAGCAACAACCTTGGCTTCGGCGGCCAGAATGCCGCGGTGGTGTTCGGGTCGCTGGCTTAGTTTTGGCCCGGGCCGGGCAGCCATTTTTCCAAGGCGACACGGAGTTCCTCCTGCCTGACCGGCTTGGCCAGGAAGTCGTCCATGCCGGCGGCAAAACAGGCTTCACGGTCCGCCGGGAGAACGTTGGCGGTCAGGGCGATGATCGGCAGGGGATGGCCCGACAGGGTCGCCCCGGATCTACGGTTGGCTTCAAACCCGTCCATCACCGGCATCTGGCGGTCCCATGATGATGGCGTCCCAATGCTCTGACGTTGTGCGGCCTTCACGGCGGCCGCGCCGTCGTCAACGACGTGGCTTTCGAGGCCGAGACGTTTGAGCATGAGCTGGATGACGCGTTTGTTGGTGGCGTCGTCTTCGGCAACCAGCACCCGGCCTTGGAGAGTGCCTGAAGGCACGTCGGCAGGGGAGGACGTTCCGGTGGTTTGTGCTTTCGGATAGGTGACCTCAAAGCTGAACTCCGAGCCTTTCTGTTCCTCGCTCTTCACATGGATGTCGCCTCCCATCTGGCGGACCAGCTGCTGCGATATGGCCAGTCCGAGGCCGCTGCCGCCGAAACGCCGGGTGGTCGAACTGTCGCCTTGGGTGAAAGTTTGGAAGAGGCGGCGCTGCGTCGCCCGGCTCATGCCGATGCCGGTGTCGCGCACGACAAACCTCAGGGCCACGCGGGTGGTATCCTCGCGGATGACCGTCATTTCGAGGTCGACACTTCCCTGCTCGGTGAACTTGAGGGCATTGCCCGCCAGATTGAACAGCACCTGCTTGAGGCGGACGGCGTCGCCCAACACGGTGAGCGACTCGTCCTTGGGCAGGCGCAGGTTCAGCGTCAGCTGCTTCGCGGCGGCACGGCTACCGAGAAGGGTTGCGACTTCCCGCAGGGCCGGACAGGGCGCAAAGGGCAGCGACTCGAATTCCACCTTGCCGCTTTCAATCCGGGAGAGGTCGAGGATGTCGTCGAGCAAACGCAACAGGGTTTCGGCGGAGCTGCTGGCAACGTCCGCATGGTTCCGTTGCTCGGCGCTCAGCGGCGAACTGCGCAGCAACTGCAGCATGCCGATGATGCCGTTCATCGGGGTGCGAATCTCGTGGCTCATCGTGGCGAGAAAATTGCCCTTCGCGATGCTGGCGGCCTCGGCCCGCGCCCTCGCCGCCCGCATGGTCTCGACCAGATCCTCGTTTTCGAAGATCAGGCCGTAGAGGCGCCGGAGGTCCATGTGGTGAAGTTTGGCGGTGTTGAGCAGGAAAAGGGCGTAGGTGACGATGATGAGGGCGAGGGTCCAGCCGCCCTCCGCCGCCACATCGACAAACCGCAGCACCAGCGGGGTCAGGGTGGTCGTGATGTAAACCCAGTAGCAGGCCATGACGGGCGCCAGTGAGCGCGCGGCCCCCGCATTCATGCCGGCGATGATGATCATCAGCAGCAACTGGGCGAAGACATCGCTCGCGCCAAAAAATATCCAACCCGCCGCACCCCAGGCGAAACCGGCGACGGTTACGCCCACGAGAAAGGCAAAGCGCCAGGCCGGCAGGCTTTCGGAGGTCGGTTGCCGGCGTTTAAAGGCGAGGTTTAAGCCGAGCCGGGCACAGGAGATCAAAAATATGGCGGCAAACCAGCCGGCCGTCGTGGTCCACGGGAAATATTGTCCGACGCCAATGGCCAGGATGGCCGCGAGCACAAAGTTGGAAAACAGCCCGAATCCGGCGGAGCGGTAGAGCAGGCGTGTCAGCTCGTCGTTGACCCGGCGGGTCACGCCGGGATCAGGCGTGAGGCTGGGGCTGACGGAGGCGGAGGCCATGGGTCGGATATATCCCAATGGGCCGCCCGCGGAAGCAGATTCATGCTCCGTGCGGTGAAGGCCGGGCACAAAAAAGCCCGCGGCGCCGGCCGCGGGCTGGGAAAGTCCGAAAAACTCAGGCCTTTTCGACCAAGCCGGCCTTGATGGCCTTGACCGAAACAAGCATGCGCTTGGTGCCGCCATTGGGCAGCTTGACGCGGATGCGCTGCAGGTTGGGCCGGAATTTGCGCTTGGTGATGCTGGTCACGTGCGTGCCGATACCGCCGCTTTTTTTGGTCTGACCCTTGCGATTGATGGAGCTGCCCTTGACGGGGCGTTTACCGGTGATTGCACAAATTCTTGCCATGTTTTGAGTGGTTAAAGGGTTGGGAGTAAAGGGCGGCACTTGGTCGAAGCAAGGGGATTTTTTGTCAGCCGCTGCCGGCCGGACGACGGGCATGCAGGACTTGGAATTTCTGCCCAAGATGCGTCGGGTGTATGAGTTGGGTGATTGATTGCTTTTTGGCGGAGAATTTGCCGGCCTCGGCGGTAATCACCTCCCGCAGGTAGTTGCCCGCATGTTCGATGAAAAAGGATTCCTGCGATTGCACCCGGACGTTTTCGAAACCGTGCCGGGTGAGTTCATCGCACAACCAATCCCAGCAGATGTGGCAGGTCAGGTCTTGCTCACCGGGTCTGGCCAATAGGTCGTTGCTTTGCCGGTGCTGGTGGTAGGCCCGGGCCGTGCCGGCGGGCAGGCCGGTTGTCAGCTCCTGCCAGGTCTTGCCGTAGTCGCAGGCGATCAGCAGGCCGTGCCACGGCTGGCTGACAATGGTGCGCATGAGCTCCCGGGCCGCGATGGGCAGGTCCAGCACATAACCCTCCGCAGAGGCCGCAGGCAGTTCAGCGGGCAGATCCTTCGCTTCCAAGGTGGTTTCAACGAGGTTGTGGCCGTCCAGTTTGACGCCGCGCTCGTGCCAGCGTCCTGCCAGATGGACGAAGCGTCGGAACGGCTGGGCGTCGAAAAGCTCGTTGGAAAAGACGATCAGCGGGCCGCTGAGCGCGGTGGGCTGGCCGATCCCGATGGTGCGGGCGCTGTGAAACGGCAGGTCCTTCCCCTTGAGTATACCCGTCTCCGGCTCGGCACCAATCTCCACGAAGGTGTGGCGAGGCGCACTGTCCGGGCCCAGCAAACCGGTCGCCGCCGCGGCCATGAGTTCGCCGAAAGCAGGCGCCGAATTGGTGGCCGTGTAGAAATCGGTGCCGGGGGCGCGGCCGACCCGCCGCCGGTTGCGGCGATAATAACCGAGTTCGGGATGGTAGAGCGCCAGTTCCATGAACGTGGCGAAAGTCATGGTTCCATCCGCCGCGGCGCGCCCGCGGAACGCCTCGACAAAGGCTGCGGGGGCGGCGTGGGCCGGAGATTTGGCTGATGAACCCATTTACAAACCGAAGCAGATGCACACTGTCGCTGGCATGCTCAAACGCATTCTCACGGTCGCGGCCGGGGCGGGGCTGGGCACTCTGCTTTCGGCGGGTGCGCTGCACCTTGCCTGGAGTTTTTTCCCTGACCGCCAGCTCAACCGTTCGGTGGAGCAGATGCGGAATGTGCTCCGGCTGGTGGGCGAGAACTACGTGGAGCAGGACCGGGCGGCCTATGACCGGCTGACCCGCGAGGCCTTGTCGGGATTGGTTTCTTCCTTGGACCCGCATTCCGCCTACTTGGAGCCGACCGACTACCAGCTGCTGGAAAGCGACCTGGACGGCAATTTTGGCGGCATCGGCGTGCAGGTGGAGATGCGGGATGGAAAAGTGGTGGTGATTGCGCCGATGGCCGGCACACCGGGCGAACGGGCGGGTATTCTGCGGGGCGACGAAATCCGCCGGGTGGATCGC
Organism: Opitutaceae bacterium; assembly: GCA_026125215.1. GTDB lineage: Bacteria > Verrucomicrobiota > Verrucomicrobiia > Opitutales > Opitutaceae > UBA2377. The sequence continues at coordinate 18,732 of JAHCLN010000009.1, read as the reverse complement.
CGCGAGCTGGCGCCCGGGATCAACATGGACGAGGTTATCAGGCAGCTGCGGGGAAAGCCGGGCACGCAGGTCACCGTGGGGCTTTTTCGGCCGGGCACCGGCCAACCCGTCGAGGTGGTTATCACCCGGGAAATTATCCGGCAACAAAGCGTGCGCACCGCCGAAATCATTGCCCCGGAGATCGGCTACATTCATCTGGTGGATTTTTCCGCCCAGACGGTGGAGCAGTTACAGGAGGCGCTCCGCCGGCTTGCCGCGGCGGGCATGCGCCAGCTGGTGCTCGATTTGCGCAACAACCCGGGCGGCCTGCTGCAGGCGGCCGTGGGGGTGGGAAGTCTGTTTCTGCCTCGGGATGAACTTGTGGTTTTTACACAGGGCCGGCGGGTTGACCGCCGCGAGGATTTCAAGACGCCGGCGACCGGGGAATGGAGCGGGTTGCCGGTGGTGGTGCTGGTCAATTCTGGCTCGGCGAGCGCAGCCGAGGTGGTCACCGGCGCCCTGAAGGATCACAGTCGCGCGGTGGTTGTCGGCGAACGGACTTTTGGCAAGGGCTCGGTGCAATCCCTGTTCCGGCTCAGACAGGGTGGGGGGCTGAGGTTGACCACCGCCCACTATTACACCCCCAGTGGCACCAGCATTCATGAGAAAGGCATCCTTCCCCACGTGGAAGTGGTGATGTCGCCCGAGGAGGACAACCGGTTGCGGATCCAGCGGCTGCGTCAGGACATCCGCGACCCCGCCGATTTCGCGCAAAGGTTTGGGTTTACCCCCGTCGAGGACCGGCAATTGCAGGCAGCGCTCGATCTGATCCGAAGCCGGCAAGTGTTGGCGCAACGTGCGGCGGCCCTCTAAGCGCATGATCCTCGCACTGGAAAGTTCCTGCGATGAAACGGCCGTCGCGCTCTTCGATCCGGCCGCCGGGCTGCGCGGTGAATGGATCCACTCCCAGCTTGCCGTGCATGCGCGCCACGGCGGAGTGGTGCCCGACCTGGCGACCCGGGAGCATCTTCGACAGTTTGGACCCTTGCTCGCGCAGGCGCGGCAGGAAGTGGGATTCAAGGGCGTTGCCGGCGTGGCGGTCACGAATGGACCCGGCTTGGCCGCATGCCTCGCCATCGGGGTGGCCACGGCCAAGGCTTTGGCGCTGGCCCTGCGAGTGCCGGTCTGCGGGGTGAATCATTTGCGGGCGCATGCTTTTTCCCCGTTCATCGGACTGCATGCCGGCAAGCCCGCCGCCTACGCGGCTGCGATGGAGGAATTGTTGCCGCACCTCTCGTTGGTTGTGTCCGGTGGCAACACCTTGCTTTGCGTCATCGAGCGCGATTTGCGCATCAAACTGCTCTCCACGACCCGCGATGATGCGGCGGGCGAGGCGCTCGACAAAGGGGCAAAATTGCTGGGTTTGGGCTATCCCGGAGGGCCGCGCATCGAGGCCGGTGCCCGCGGGGGACGCAGCGATGCCTATGATTTTCCGCGCGGGCTTGGTCGGCGCGACGAACTCGATTTCAGCTTTTCCGGACTCAAAACCAGCCTGCGTTACACGCTGGAGAAGCTGTCGCTGGAGGAGGTTGGCGAGCGCCGGGCGGATCTGTGTGCCAGTTATCAGGAGGCCGTGGTCGCCGCGCTTGAGCGCAAGGCCGCCGCTGCGCTCGGCCGGCGTGCGTTTGCCAGTATGGGCCTGTCGGGCGGCGTGGCGAACAACCGGCTGCTCCGCGACCGGTTGGGCGCGCTGGCCGCCCGCCGGCGGCTGCCGCTGCTGACGGCGGACCCGCGCCACACCGGGGACAACGCCGGCATGATCGCCTTTGCGGCTTGGGCGGACCGGCATGGCGTGGAGAAGGTGCCGGGCTGGGCGCTGCCGATCCGGCCGGCCGCCGGCATTGCCGACGTTGCGGGTCCGGATCAGGTGTAATCCCGGCGCAGGTTGCTCGGCAGAATGCCGAGCTCCTCGCGGTATTTGGCCACGGTGCGCCGGGCGATCGTGAGGCCCTTTTCCTGAAGTTTGGCGACGATTTCCTGATCGCTCAGCGGTTTGGCCCGGTCTTCCATGGCGATCAGGTCGGCGATCAGCTCCTTGACGCTGGTGTTCGAAACCGCGGCCCCGCTGTCGGCTTCGTAGCCGGTGGTGAAGAAATACTTGAACTCAAAGATGCCGTGCGGCGTTTGCAGGTATTTGTTGGCGATGGCACGGCTGACGGTGGTCTCGTGCACCCCGACCACCTCCGCAACCTGGGTCATCGTGAGCGGTTTCAACTGCGACACCCCGTGCTCGAAAAAGTCCGCCTGAAACTTGAGGATCTCACGCGTGATACGCTCGATGGTGCGCTGGCGCTGTTCGATCGAGTCGATCAGAAATTTCCCCGAGCGCATCCGCTCGCGCAGGTAGTCGCGCTCTTCCTTGGTGAGCGTGCCCTTGGCGATCATTTCCCGGTAGGTGTTCGAGATGCGCAGGCGCGGAATGTAATCGCTGTTCAGGCTGATCTTCCATTCGTCGCCGTCCTTGTAAACCGTGACATCGGGCTCGATCACGCGGTTGCTGTCCTCCGCGAAGCGGCGTCCGGGGGCGGGGTCGAGCTTGCCGATTTCCTCGATGGCGGCCTGGACATCGTCGGTGCTGGTGCCGAGTTTGCGGGCCAGCTCCGGAATCCGGCGGCGGGTGAGCAGGTCGAAATGCTCGCGCAGGATGCGGGCCGCGGGTGAGTGGCCCCGACCGCGCAGGGTCAGCTGGGTCAGCAGGCAGTCTTCGAGGTTCAGGCTGCCGATGCCCGGCGGATCGAAGCTCTTCAGCGCGGTGTGGGCTTCCTGCATGGCGTCGAGCGGAAGTCCGGTCTGCAGGGCGGCATCGGCCGGGGTTTGGGTCAGGAAGCCGCGGTCGTCGAGGCTGCCGATGAGATGCTCAATGGCACTGCGGACCGGCGGAGCGATGTCCAGCAGCTCGGCTTGGCGCATCAGGTGTTCCTGAAGGGAGGGTTCGCTGACCTGCGAATCGAAGAAGTGCTGGCGCTTCTCCGCGCTTTCGGAGGTGTAGGGCTGGTTCCCGCCGGCATTGGCCATGTAGTCGCGCCAGTCCTGATCGAGTTTGCCGAGGATCTCGAATTCCTTGGAGAAATCCATCTCTTCGCGGCGGTCGTCGGATTCGTGCCCACCGGCGTCATCTTCGACTTTTTCCGGTTTGTCTGCTCCGGGTGTCTCCGGCGTCAACTCCTCCAGCGTTGGATTGCTCTGCAGCTCCTCCTGAATCACCGAACGCAGGTCCTGGGCCGCGACCTGCAGGATTTTCAGGGACTGCCGCAGCTGGGGCGCGAGGACAAGTGATTGTGTCTGGCGCTGGCGAAGGTCGTGGCTAAATCCGGGCCCGCTCATGCACTAAGGGTGGGGGAAAGCGGTTCATTGGGTGGGCGTGCCGGAGGAGCCGAGGGGATGGTTGGAGCGAAAAGGCGCGCCGGAAGGCGCGGGGTTGCGCACCTCGAACAGGTCCTTGATGTAAGTGCCCAGTTTTTCGTTCGTGGGGCCGTAGCCGTCGCTGTAAAGGTAGAGTTCCAGATCGGTCATCATCTCGGCCGCCGTCTGGTAGCGCTTGTCCCGGTCGCGCTGGAGGGCCTTTTGGATGATGGCCTCGAGCCGGTCGTCGATATCGGGCCGCAGCGTGGAAAACCGCGGGATTGGCATCGTGAGGATGTTGCGGCGTGATTGGGCGCGGTCGGCCGAGCGGAAGATGTTTTTTCCGAGGAGAAGCTCGGTCAGCACGATGCCGAGGGGAAAAAGGTCGGCGCGCGCGTCGGTGACCGCGTAGCTGGCCTGTTCCGGGGAGAGATACTCGTCCTTGCCCGCGATCACTTTGCCTTCCTCGTTATACATCAGGTCGAGGGCCTTCGCGATGCCGAAGTCGGTGAGCTTCACGTCGCCCTCGTAGGCGATCATGATGTTTTTGGGGCCGATGTCGCGGTGGACGATGTTGAGGTGCCGGCCGTCGCGGCCGCATTTTTCATGGGCGTAGGTGAGGCCGCGGGCGATGCGCGAGATCAAGAAAGCGGCCAGATCCACCGGAATCGTGCGCTTCATCGCCCGGTGGCGCTCAAGGAATTGCTCGAGGTTTACGCCGCGGACGAATTCCATGACCATGAAATACTGCCCGCTGGCCTGGCCGAGGTGGTAGGTCTGGACGATGTTGGTATGGATCAGATCCGCCACCAGTCTCGCTTCCCCGATGAAGTTTTTCTGAAACTCCTCGATGGCCGAATATTCCTCGCGGATGATTTTAACGGCCACGACCTTGCGGAAGTTGCCGGCGCCCAGCTGCTCCGCCTCGTAGACGAGCCCCATGCCGCCTTCGGCGATTTTGCGCACCATCTCGTATTGGATTTCGGTGAAAACCTTGTTGGCGGACGTCACGTCACCGAGCAAAGGCCGGGCGCCAATCACTGGCAAGCCGTGAAATCCGTTTCGGCGCGATTCTTGCTGCACCGAGGAAGTCTGCCGGTTGACACAGGCGCTTCCGATTCTACGTTGCGGCCATGATCACACTCACTCCGCGCGCAGCCGACCAGATTCGCCGGATGCAGGCCGAGGCCGGCACACCGGGCCGGCCGCTGCGGGTTTTGGTCGAAAGCGGCGGTTGTTCGGGGTTTCAGTATGGCATGTCATTCGACGAACCCAAACCGGACGACGCCAAGCTGGAGAGCGAAGGCGTGGCCTTGGTGGTGGACCCGGCCAGCCTCGCCTACTTGAGCGGCAGCCGGGTCGATTTCGACGACGGGCTGCACGGCAAGGGCTTTGAGATCCAGAACCCCAATGCCCAGAGCACCTGCGGCTGCGGGAAATCTTTCAACTGAGGCGGAGTTACTTTGCCGCTTCGTGCAGCGCGACGGCCCCGAACGTCAAGCCGTCGGCCCGCACTTCGCCAAAGCCGGCCTGCCGCATTTCCCCGGCCAAGGCATGGCGGTCAGGGAAGGCCTCGATGCTCTCATTGAGATAGACGTAGGCACTGCGATCACCGCAAAGCAGCCCCGCCACGGCCGGCAGGATATGGCGGAGGTAAAACAGGTAAACCGGCCGAAACCAGCGGTCCGGCTGGGAGAATTCCAGCACGTAGAGCCTGCCGCCCGGCCGCAGCACCCGGTATATTTCAGTCAGACAGCGGTGCCGGTCGGCCATATTCCGGAGCCCAAAGGCAATGCTGACGGCGTCGAATGACGCATCCGGGAGCGGCAGGTTCAGGCCATCGCCTTGTTGAAAGGATACGTTACCGTAGCGTTTGTGCCGGTCGTTCTTCCGCTTGGCTTCGGCTTGGTTCAACATGGGTTGGCAGAAATCCATGCCGACTATCTTTTTTGTCATCAATAGGTTGCGGCTTATGGCAAAGGCCAGATCGCCGCTGCCCGTGGCCAAATCCAGAACGCTGGCCGGGCGTTGGCGGTGCATGGCCCGCACCAGCCGGTGGCGCCACCAGATATCCAGTCCCCCGCTCAGGACCCGATTGCCCAAGTCGTAGCGGCCGGCGATGCGGGCAAACATGGAATTGATGGCCTTGGGATCGGGCATGAAGGTGATCAAACTGACTGACGGCTTTTTATTCGCAAACCATTCATAATTATTGACGCAATCACAGAACTGAAAATAATTTAGCTCGTATCTCACCCTCTTCAGCGAAAGGAAAATCATGTCCACGAACCTCACGAAACGTGAAATCGTCCTGGAAATCTACAAAAAGACCGGCTTTCCCCAAAAGCAGGTTGTGGATACCGTCCAGCTGACGCTCGACATCATCCAGAAAGCCTTGGCCGACGGCCGCAACGTCGAGTTGCGCAACTTCGGCGTTCTGGAGGTGCAGGTGCGCAAGTCCCGCATCGGGCGCAATCCCAACAAGCCCGAGGCCGAGGTGGTCATTCCTCAGCGCGCGGTCGTCAAATTCAAGTCCGGCAAAATTCTCAAGCAGCAGCTCAAGAAGATCGACTTGGCCAAGCTGCAGGCCAATCCGCCCGCCCCGCCGGCGGCATGAGCCTTACCTACTAGGTGCTTTCTCACCGGGCCGGGAGTCTTTCCCGGCCTTTTTGTTGGGAAAATTTATGGTCGCCCCGCGGTAATTCGGCCCGCAAATCTGTCTTTTCCATGGCCTCGTTCCAGACATTGCCCGGCTTCCGCGAGTTCTATCCCGAGGACCTCGCGCGGAGGAATCATGTTTTCCGCCTCTGGCGGCAGACCGCCACGGCTTTTGGCTTTGCGGAATACGATGCGCCCGTGCTGGAACCGCTGGATCTCTACAAGGCCAAGTCCGGCGACGAGATCGAGGCGCAGCTCTTCAGTTTTACGGACAAGGGCGGCCGCGAGGTGGCACTGCGGCCGGAGATGACCCCGACGGTTTGCCGGCTGGTCGGGGCCAAGGCCAATGCGCTCAAGCGTCCGATCAAGTGGTTTAGCATCGCGGAGTTTTACCGCTACGAGCGGATGCAGAAAGGGCGCGGGCGCTGCTTCAACCAGTTCAACGCGGACATCTTCGGCGAGGCCGGCCCCGAGGCTGAAATCGAGCTGATCGCGCTGCTGGTGCAATGCCTCACCACCTTCGGCCTCACCGAGCAGGATTTCTACGTGCGGCTGAGCGATCGCAACCTGTGGTTTTATTACCTGGAAGCGCTCGGTCTCGACGAACCGCGCATCCGCGGCGTGCTCGGGGCGGTGGATCGCTACGAGAAATACGGCGATGAGGCCTTCAAGGGCTACACGGAACAGTTCGGTCCGTTGGATGCTGGGATCAAAGCCAAGGTGCTCGCGTTTTTGCAGATCAAGTCGTTGGCTGCGCTGGAAGCGACGCTGGCCGCGCTTGGCGGGGACAAACTGACCGGACGGCTGGCCGACTGGCGCAAGCTGCTGGGCGGGCTGGAGGCAATGGGCCTCGCGCGGTTCATCGAGGTTGACCTCGGTGTCGTCCGCGGATTGGCCTACTACACCGGATTCGTGTTCGAGGCCTTCGACCGCAAGGGCGAACTGCGGGCCCTGGCGGGCGGCGGACGTTACGACGACCTGGTGCAAAAACTCGGCGGCCCGGCGCTGCCGGCGGTCGGTTTCGCCATCGGCGACATGACCTTTTCCCTCCTGCTGGAACAACGCGGCCTGATGCCGACATTTGTCTCCGCGCCCGACGTGTATTGCGTGATTGGCGGCGAGGCGGAGCGGCGGGCGGCCTTTGCCGACATCCAGACGCTGCGGGCGATGGGCTACCGGGTGGATTATCCGATGAAGGACGTGCCCTTCGGGAAACAGTTCAAGGCGGCGGCCGAGTCGGGTGCAAAACTCGCGTTGATTTATGGCGCGGATGAAATCGCCAACAGCGTCGTGAAGATCCGCGATCTGGCCACCCGCTCCGAACGCGAGGTGCCGGCGGCGCAGCTCGCCGAAACCGTGCGCGATTTCTTCAGCGCTTCCTGACGCGCAGATTTTTGGGGCCGAAGGCGGCGGGCAGCAGTTGGTCGAGCGTGGTCTCGATCCGGTCCGCGCCGTCGCACACGCTGATCACGCGGGCCGTGGGGCCAAACTCGTTGATGACCTGCCGGCAGGCGCCGCAGGGTGTCGTGGCGGTTTTGGTCGGCGTGTAAACCGCGACGGCCCGCAGCACGCGTTCGCCTGCGGCGGCGGCGGCGAAAATCGCCGTGCGCTCGGCGCAGTTGCACAGCCCGTAGCTCGCGTTTTCGACGTTGGCCCCGGTGAACACCTTGCCCGACCCGGTCAGGATGGCGGCGCCGACGCGGAACTTGGAGTAGGGCGAGTAAGAGCCCTTGGCCGCGGTGCGGGCGGCTTTCTCCAGACGACGCAGGGTGGCGGAGGCAAGGGTGGCCGGCATGGCTACAGGCCTAGTTCGGCTTTGACTTCGGCGAAAGCCTGAATCGCGCGGTCGAGATCGGCCCGGCTGTGGGCGGCGCTGACCTGGGTGCGGATACGGGCCATGCCCTGTGGCACGACCGGGTAGAAGAAACCGACGACATAGATGCCTTTTTCCAGCATCCGCGCGGCAAACTTCTGGGAGAGCGCGGCGTCGCCCAGCATTACGGGCACGATGGGGTGGGTGCCGGGCCGGAGGGTGAGGCCGGCCTTGGTGAGACCTTCGCGGAAATACCGGGTGTTGGCTTCCAGCCTGTCACGGAGTTCGGTCGAGCGGGTGATGAGGTCGAGCGTGGTGATGGAGGCGGCGGCGATCACCGGCGCGAGCGAGTTCGAGAACAGGTAGGGGCGCGAGCGCTGGCGCAACAGTTCGACGATTTCCTGCCTGCCGCTGACATAGCCGCCGCTGGCACCGCCGAGGGCTTTGCCGAGCGTGCCGGTGATGATGTCCACCCGGCCCATCACGCCGCAGTGTTCGTGGGTGCCGCGGCCGGTCCTGCCCATGAAGCCGACGGCATGGCTGTCGTCCACCATCACCAGCGCGCCGTATTTGTCGGCCAGATCGCAGACCGACTTCAGGTCGGCGATGAAGCCGTCCATCGAGAAGACGCCGTCGGTGACGATGAGCTTGAACCGCGCCTGCTTGGCCACGGCCTCGCGCAGCTTCGCTTCCAGGTCGGCCATGTCGTTGTTTTTGTAACGGTAGCGCTGGGCCTTGCAGAGGCGGATGCCGTCGATGATGGAGGCGTGGTTGAGTTCGTCGCTGATGACGGCATCCTCGGCGGTGAGGAGGGTTTCGAATACGCCGCCGTTGGCGTCGAAGCAGGAGCTGTAGAGGATGGTGTCCTCGGTGCCGAGAAAGGCGCTCAGCCTGGTTTCGAGTTCCTTGTGGATTTGCTGGGTGCCGCAAATGAAGCGCACCGAGGCCAAGCCGTAGCCCCAACGGTCGAGCGTCGCGTGGGCGGCGGCGATGATCTCCGGGTTGTCGGCCAGCCCGAGATAGTTGTTGGCGCAAAAATTCAGCACCGCGCGGCCGTCGGCCACGCCCACTTGGGCGCGCTGCGGCGTGGTCAGCACGCGCTCGCGCTTGTAGAGTCCGGCGGCCTCGATCTCGGCGAGGGTTTTCTTCAGGTGGGCGAGGTAGGCGGGAGTCATGTTCAGTCCCAGTTGAGCACGATCTTGCCGCTTTTGCCGGAACGCATGAGGTCGAAGGCGGCCTGGAACTCGGTGTAGGGAAAGCGGTGCGTGATAACGGGCGAGATATCGAGTCCGCTCTGGATGAGGGCGGTCATCTTATACCACGTCTCATACATCTCGCGTCCATAGATGCCCTTGATCGTGAGCATGTTGAAGACGACCTTGTTCCAGTCCACCGCCGCTGCGCCGGGCATGATGCCGAGGAGCGCGATGCGGCCGCCGTGCGCCATGTTGTCGATCATGTCGTTCAGCGCGCGGGGATTGCCCGACATCTCCAGGCCGACGTCGAAGCCTTCCTTCATGCCGATGGCGCGCTGCACGTCGCGGAGGTTTTCCTTGGAAACATCGACGGTGCGCGTGGCGCCCATGCGGGTGGCGAGGGCGAGGCGGTCGGGATTCACGTCGGTCACGACGACCTTGCGCGCGCCGGCCTGTTTCGCGATGGCCACGGCCATGCAGCCGATGGGGCCGGCGCCGGTGATGAGCACATCTTCGCCCACGAGGTCGAACGAGAGCGCGGTGTGGGTGGCGTTGCCGAGCGGATCGAAGCACGAGAGCACGTCGAGCGGGATGGCCGGGTCCACATGCACGGCGTTGCTGGCGGGGATGCAGAGATACTCCGCGAAGGCACCGTCGCGGTTTACACCCACGCCCTTGGTGTCTTTGCAGAGGTGGCGGCGGCCGGCGAGGCAGTTGCGGCATACGCCGCAGACGATGTGACCCTCGCCGTCCACGAGGTCGCCGGGCTTGTAGCCCTGCACATTGGCGCCGACCTGCTCGATCACGCCCACGAATTCGTGGCCGACGACCATCGGCGTCTTGATGGTTTTTTGCGCCCAGTCGTCCCAGTTGTAGATGTGGATGTCGGTCCCGCAGATGGAGGTCTTCTTGACCTTGATGAGGACGTCGTTGACCCCGGGCTCGGGGACGGGGACCTCGGTCATTTGCAACCCCGGGCCGGGGTTGAGCTTGGCGATGGCACGCATGGTTCGGGCGGACATGGAAGTAGGTTTGCTGGCAGTGTGTGCGGCCGGGGCGGCGAAACAACCCCTAACCCGTCGGCGACAGTTGCTCTTAGCGATGATAATGGTGGCGGTTACTCCACGAATAACTGCGCGCCCTCGATGGCGAGCAGGCGGAGCTTGGTCCTGATCCCGCCCGGTCCGGAAAAGCCGGTCATTTTGCCGTCGCCGGCCACGATGCGGTGGCAGGGGACCAACAGCGGCCAAGGATTGGCGCCGAGGGCCGTGCCAATCGCCCGGCTCACGGCCGGAGGCTGGCCGAGCTGGCGCGCGATGTCGCCATAGCTGCAGGTCCGGCCGGGTTTCACGGTGAGCGTGGCGCGATAGACTTGGGCGGCGAAGTCACCAACCGTGGCAAAGGCATAAGGCAAATCTGCGAAATCCTGCGCGTCGCCCTCCAAGTGCCGCTGCACGCGGGCGATGATGGCCGTCACCCATGCCGGAACCGGGTCGCTGCCGGCCGTTGCGGGCGGCAGCCGGCAGCCGGCAGCCGGTCAACACGCAGTCCTGCCAGCTGATGCCGCAGGTTCCGAGCGGGGTGGGGAAGGCGGTGGCGGGCATGGGTATGGGTTTGCATCATGGGTCCTTTCGCTGTCCTTTCAACTGCTTCCATGGACAACCGCTTCTACAACGCCTTCGACGCCGCGTCGTTTGGCGGCCGGCGCAAGCCCGACTATCGCAACCCTTTTCAGATCGACCGCGACCGCATCATTCATGCGCATGCCTTTCGCAAGCTCCAGTCGAAGACGCAGGTGTTTCTTTCGGGCGAATATGATTTCTACCGCACCCGGCTGACCCACTCGATCGAGGTCTCGCAGATCGGCCGGTCCATCTGCCACTTCCTGCGCACACGGGGCGGGCCGCTGCGGGCGGATTTCTATATCGATAGCGACCTCGTGGAGGCGGTCTGCCTCGCGCACGATCTCGGGCATCCGCCTTTCGGACATTCGGGTGAACGCACCCTGCAGGAACTCATGATGAAATGGGGCGGCTTTGAGGGCAATGCGCAGACCCTCCACCTGCTCACCGAGACGATCTTCCAGAACGAGTCCGGCGTGCGCGGGATGCAGCCGACGCGGGCGCTGCTCGACGGTGTCCTCAAATACAAAAAACTCTTCGGGGAGTTTGCCCGTCCGCCCGCCAACCATTTTCTCTACGACGCCCAGCGCATCTACCGCGATTTTGTGTTCGATGGCGCCGCCATCCCGCGCGCTCTGGGGCAGGGCGAAGCGCTCAACGACTTCAAGAGTGTTGAGTGCCAGATCATGGACTGGGCCGACGACGCGGCCTACTCGCTAAACGACATCGTGGACGGGGTGAAGGCCGGCTTCCTGACGGTGGAGAAAATCGAGGACTGGGCCCACACCCAGACCATCGGCCCCGCGGAACAGGGCCACCTCGACCGCCTGTTTCAGGCGATCCGCACCGACCGGCTGGAAGGCGTGTTTGGCGCGCGCATCGGCGGCTTCATCCAGGCCTGCCGCCTGCGGGAGCGAGAGAATTTCATGGCGGCCAGGACCAACCGCTACCGCTACGAGCTCGTGGTGGACGAAGCGGCGCAGCGCGAGGCGCTGTTCTTCAAGCAAATGGCCAATGACATCATCTTCGAAAGCCCGCAGCTTCAGCAGCTGGAGCACAAGGCCCGCCGGGTGCTCTTCGATCTCTGGGAAGCCATCTGGTCCAACTACGTCGAAAAAGGCCCGCGCGTGATCAACATTCTGCCGCCGCAGGTCGGCCGCTTGATCGACTCCGCCAAGACCCGTCCGGCCAAGGCCCGGCGCATCTGCGACTATCTCTCCGGGCTCACCGACGGCACGGCCGTGCGCATCTACCGCCGCCTCTTCGATCCGGAATTCGGCAGTTTCCGGGATCTGAGCTGAACAGCTAAGTCAGCCAGTATTTAGCTTATCAAGGATTTGGTCACGAAGACGCTCCAGTGGGGTCCATCCGTCCAATATGAGATCGCTGCTGTTTTTGTGCCGGTAAGTGGCAAGGTAGGCGTGCCGGGCTTTTTCAACGTAGTGGGACATTCCGCTTCTGAGGTTGGCGAGCTTCTCTTCGGCGGTTTCCGGAAAGCCGGATTCGGTTTCTCTGAGAAAGCGACGGGCCATGGCTACGTCGAGCGGTGTGTCGATGAAGACCGCTAGGTCGATTTGTTTGCCAAACTTGGGGTGATCGCGGCCAAACGGGTAATCCAAGATGACGAATTTAGCCGCGCCGTCTTTGATTTCATTTTCGACGGCCAATGCCATGTCAGGGAAATCGAATTCCAGAAGGTTTGCTCCACGCTGTGCCCACTCATGGTGATCAGCGGGATATACGTTGGTTTCGTCGTAGTCATCGAAACAAAACAACACGGCTTTGGGCAATGAAGCGGCCAGCAGTTTCGCCAGAGCGGTTTTTCCGCCGCCCGACACGGCATTGATGGAGATTACGAACGGCTTCATGTTACGGCGTTGTGGTTAACTGTAGGCCGGGAGGATTAGTTACGCAAACACTCCGCCGCCGAGGAGACGTTCGCCTGCGTAGAGGGCGAGAATCTGGCCGGAGGCCAAGGCGCGTTGGGGCTGGTCAAACCTGATGGTCGCCGTGCCGTCGGCGGCGGGATTGAACTCGATGGCCACTCGTGGATCGCGGTAGCGCACGCGGCACTCGATGCGGCGGCTGGCCGTGATCGGCTCGCCGATGAAGCTGAGACTGTGGACGCGGCACTCGGAGGTCCACAGCCCGGGTGCGGCGGGTCCGTCGAACGCCACCAGCAGGGCATGATCCGCGGCGCGTTTGCCCACGACGACGTAGGCTTCGTGATCGGTGTTGGAGGGAATGCGGATGCCCTTGCGCTGGCCGAGGGTGTAATAATGCAGCCCGCGGTGCTCGCCCAGCACGCGTCCGTCGGTGGCGCGGATGATCGGGCCGGGATGCTCCGGCACGTAGGTTTTCAGGAAGTCGGCCATTTTCACTTCACCGATGAAACAGATGCCCTGGCTGTCTTTTTTGTCGGCATTGGGCAGACCCGCTTCGCGGGCGAGCCGGCGCAGGTCGGGCTTGGGCAGATCGCCGATCGGGAAGCGGGCGGCGCGCAGCTGGGCTTGGGAGAGCAGCGCGAGGAAGTAGGATTGGTCCTTGTTCTTGTCCGCCCCCTCCCAGAGTTGGAATTGCGGATTGGCGGTTGCGGATGGCGGAATGGCGGTCGCGGCCTTGGCGGACTTGATTGGATTTGCTCCGCAATCCGCATTCCACACTCCGCAATTCGTCGCCTCCACGCGGCGCGCGTAGTGCCCCGTCGCGACGGCCGCGAAACCCTCGGCCTGCGCGTAGCGGAGGAACACGCCGAATTTCATCTCGCGGTTGCACATCACGTCGGGATTGGGCGTGAGGCCGCGGCGGTAACCGTCGAGCAAATAGTCCACGACGAGCCGGCGGTAGTCCTGCATGAGATTGACGACGCGAAACTCGATGCCGAGCCGGTCCGCCACGGCGCGGGCGTCCTCGATGTCCTGCATCCACGGGCAATGGCCGATGACATTGTCCTCGTTGATCCAGTTTTTCATGTAGGCGCCCACGATGGCGTGTCCCTGTTGTTGCAACAGCAGGGCGGCGACGGAGCTGTCCACTCCGCCCGACATGGCGACGAGGATTTTTTCCCGGACGGGCATCATCTCAGCGACGCGACGGGCCGCGGGTTTGTCAAACCGTGAGCATGGGCACGCTGTGTGCTTGCTGCGGGTGGTGCTGCGGCGCATTTTCATTCTTCCATGAAGCAAGACCTTCCTGTCCGGGCTTGGCTCGAATCCCCCAAATCGGGGTGCATCGAGTTTCCGCGCGACTGGCGGGACAGCGAGGTGCCGGCCGTCCGGCTGGTTGGGCGGGGCAAGGTGCGGGTTTTTGCCTCCTTCGACCGCGCGCCCCGGCACGCGGCGGCGCGGCGCTACGGCTATTTTGTCAACGAGCACGGCGACATGGTCTTTGCCCTTTCGCCGGAGGCGACGGCGGAAAAGGCGGTTTACATCGCCGGCGATTTCAACGGCTGGCAGGAAGCCGTGGGCCGCGAGGAGTGGCGGTTGCAACCCGGCGAACTCGATGGTGTGCCGATGCTGCTCTGGACCGGGCCCGGGGTCCGTTTTTTTGGCGAAAGCCCGCCGCCGCGCTTCAAGTTTGTGACGGGCGAGCACCAGTGGCTGCGCCTGCCGGACAATTCGCCGAATGCCGTCGGCGACACCGCCGGCCATATGAACCTGGTGGTCGAGCCGGAGATCACGGGCCGGCAGCTGTTCCGTTTCACCCTGGCGAAGCCGCTGGATCTTTCGGTGGCCTGGACGGTGGCCCCCGCCGGTGCCGAGGCCGAGGGTGTGCCGCTGGAGCCGGGCGAGTTTTTTTTCTCGGTCGCGACGGAGCTGCCGCTGGGTGCTTTGGTCGGGGAGGGGAGGACGGTGTTTAGGATTTTCGCGCCCCGCGCACGCTCGGTCCGGCTGCTGCTGGCGAAGGAACAATCGAGGTTGGAGAGGGTGAAGCCCGTTGACTTGGTGCAGCTCGAGGATGAGCCGGCGGTGTGGGAGACCACGGTGGATGGCCGCCACCACGGTTGGTTTTACTGGTATCTGCTCGACGGACCCCGCGACTCCACGGCGCAGTTTGATCCGAACCATCGCGTGCTCGATCCCTACGCCTTGGCAACGGTGAGCCACACCGGTCCGGGCATCGTGCTCGACCGGGCTTTGCTGGGAGCGGGCGATCGCGCTTTCCAAACCCCCGCGTGGCAGGACCTCGTCATCGCCGAGGCACATGTGCGCGACCTGGCCGCCAAGGCGCCGGTCGCGGCGACCGCCACAGAGCGGCTGGGGTTCACCGGTCTGCGCAAATGGGTCGAGAGCCCGGAGTTCTACCTCAGCCAGCTGGGCGTGAACTGCATCGAGCTGCAGCCGGTGCAGGAGTTCGACAACCGCAGCCGCGAGGAATACCACTGGGGTTACATGCCGGTGAACTGGTTTGCCCCGGCGAGCGCCTACAGTCTGGAACCGGCGGACGCCTCGGGCATCGGGGAATTGCAGGCCTTGGTGGCGGCCTGTCACCGCCGCGGCCTGGCGGTGGTGCTCGACGTGGTTTTCAACCACGTCGGCGAGCCGGCGCACCTGCTGCACATCGACAAGCTCTACTACTTCGAGCAGGACGCGGCGGGGCAGCTCGCCAACTGGAGCGGTTGCGGCAACGACATCCGCACCGCCTCGGCCATGGCGCGACGGCTCATCATCGACAGTTGCGTGCACCTGATCGAGACCTTCGGCGTGGACGGCTTCCGTTTCGACCTCGCGGAGCTGCTCGGCGTGAAGGCGCTGCGCGAGATCGAGGCCGCGCTCAAGCGCGTGAAGCCCGACGTGATTCTCATCGCCGAGCCGTGGAGCTTCCGTGGCCACATCGCCGGCGCGCTGCGTGACACCGGCTGGACCTCGTGGAACGACGGCTACCGCGATTTCCTGCGTGAGTTCGTGCGCGGCGGCGGCACGGCGGCGGCGTTTGAGTATTACCTCCGGGGTTCACCGTGGTATTGGGCCAAGTGGCCGGCGCAGACGGTGAACTACACCGAGTCGCACGACGACCGCACCTGGATCGACGGAATCACGGAGAATCCCGACGGCAACGGCCATGCGCCCACGCCCAACGACCGCCGGCGCACCCACCTGATGGCGGCCATCCTTTTTTCCTCGGTCGGCATCCCGATGATCGCCGCCGGGCAAGATTTTCTCCGCTCGAAACAGGGTGTGAACAATACCTACCAGCGCGGCGACCTCAACGCGCTCGACTATCGCCGGCTCTTCCGGTTCTCCGGGACGCACGCTTACTTCGCCGACTGGATTGCCTTTCGGCGCGGCGACCTCGGCCGCCTCCTCCGGCATTGGTCCCGCCCGAGCGAGGGCTTTTTCCGGTTCTTCGCCGCGTCGGGCTCGACGGCCGCCGCCGTGCTCTACAATGCGGATCGCTCGCAGGGTTCGCGCCAACTCCTGTTGGCGGTCAACCCGACCGGACAGGATGCCGTCGTGCCCCTGGGGGCGGAGATTCCGGCCACGGCCCGCTGGCGGCAATTGGCCGACCATGAGCGGTTTTTCTCCGGCCACGGCGTCCGCCAACCGGTGGAGCCGGAGCTTTTTGTCCCCGCTTTGGGCTGCGGGTTGTGGGTCGGGGAGTGAGATTTTTACGACCATGACACATGCCGGGCCAAAACCCCCTTGCATCCATCCGGACCGCCTGTTGATTTGAACCGTTTCCGCGCTTGAGCGGCGACGATTCCTCAACCCAGCAAACAACACCAAACCGACACTCCCATGGCAGTTAAAGTCGCTATCAATGGTTTCGGCCGCATCGGCCGCCTCGTCTTCCGCGCCCTGTGCGAACAGGGCCTCCTCGGCACGACCCTCGACGTCGTCGCCGTTGGCGACATCGTGCCGGCCGACAACCTCGCCTACCTGCTCAAATACGACTCCGTTCAGGGCCGTTTCAACGGCACCGTGGGTTCGAAGAAGTCGTCGCCCGACAAGGCCGAGGACGATGTGCTCGTGGTCAACGGCCGCGAGATCGCCGTCGTCAGCGCCAAGAGCCCGGCCGAGCTGCCGTGGGCGAAGTTCGGCGTGGATCTGGTGATCGAGTCCACCGGCCTCTTCACCGAGGCCGAGAAAGCCAAGGGCCACATCACGGCCGGCGCCAAGAAGGTCATCATTTCGGCCCCCGGCAAGGGCGAGGACATCACGATCGTGATGGGCGTCAACGACGACAAGCTCGACCTCGCCAAGCACAGCATCATCTCCAACGCCTCCTGCACCACGAACTGCCTCGCGCCCGTCGTGTCCGTGCTCCTCAAGGAAGGCTTCGGCATCGAGGAAGGCCTCATGACCACCGTCCACTCCTACACCGCCACACAAAAGACCGTGGACGGCCCCTCCAAGAAGGACTGGAAGGGCGGCCGCACCGCCGCGCAGAACATCATCCCGGCCTCGACCGGCGCCGCCAAGGCGACCGCGCTCGTGTGCCCCGAGGTCAAGGGCAAGCTCACCGGCATGTCCTTCCGCGTGCCGACCCCGACCGTCTCGGTCGTGGACCTCACGGTGAAGACCACCAAGGAAACCTCCTACAAGGAAATCTGCGCCGCGATGAAGAAGGCCAGCGAGACCTACCTGAAGGGTATCCTCGAATACACCGAGGACGAGGTCGTCTCCTCCGATTTCATCCACTGCAAGGCCTCGTCGATCTTCGACGCCGGCTCCGGCATCGAGCTCAACAGCAAGTTCTTCAAGCTCGTGAGCTGGTATGACAACGAGTGGGGCTATTCCAACCGCGTCGTCGATCTGACCAAGAAGATCGCGGCGAAGCTCTGAGTCTGACCGACATTACGGCCACGGAGGCACGGAGACGCGGAGAAACAAAAATCTCCATGACTCCGCGTCTCCGTGGCTGATTCATTTTCCATGCCCAAGTTCAAATCCATCCGCGACCTCGCCCTGAACGGCAAACGCGTCCTCATGCGCGTGGACTTCAACGTCCCGCAGGACAAGGCCACCGGCGCCATCACCAACAACCAGCGCATCGTCGCGGCGTTGCCGACGATCCGCCACGCCCTGGAGCAGGGCGCATCCGTGGTGCTCATGTCGCATCTCGGCCGGCCCAACGGGCAGAAGGTGGCCAAGTATTCACTGCGGCCCGTGGCGGCGGAGCTGGAGAATCTCCTCGGCCGTCCGGTCACGTTCCTCGACGACTGTGTCGGCCCCGCGGTTGAGGCGGCCTGCGCGAAACTGGCGCCCGGCACCGTCGTGCTTTTGGAAAACCTCCGCTTCCACATCGAGGAAGAGGGCAAGGTGAAGAACGAGGACGGCACCTCGACCAAGGCCGATCCGGCCGCCGTCGCGGCCTTCCGCGCCTCGCTGACGAAGCTGGGCGATGTCTTCGTCAACGACGCCTTCGGCACCGCGCATCGCGCCCACAGCTCGATGGTGGGCGTTGCGCTGCCGGAAAAGGCCGCGGGCTTTCTGATGGAAGCCGAGCTCAAGGCCTTCGCCGCCGTGCTCGACCACCCGCAGCGCCCGCTGCTGGCCATCCTCGGCGGCGCGAAGATCGCCGACAAGATTCCCCTCATCAAAAACCTCATCGCGAAGGCCGACGAAATCATCATCGGCGGCGGCATGGCCTACACCTTCAAGAAGGTCGTGGACGGCATGGCGATCGGCGACAGCCTCTTCGACGCCGAAGGCGCCAAGATCGTGCAGGAACTCGTCACCCAGGCGCAGGCCAAAGGCGTGAAGCTCATCTTCCCCGTGGACTATGTGTGCGCCGACAAGTTCGACCCGGCAGCGAACACGCAGCCAGCCACCGATGCCACCGGCATTCCCGCCGGCTGGCAGGGCCTCGACGCCGGCCCCGAGTCCATTGCGCTCTACCGCGCGGCCATCCTCCGGGCCAAGACCATCGTCTGGAACGGTCCGGCCGGCGTGTTCGAGTTCGAGAAATTCGCCGACGCCACCAAGGCCATGGCCGCGGCCGTCGCCGAGGCCACCGCGCAGGGCGCGACCACGGTGGTCGGTGGTGGCGACACCGCCACGGCGGCCAAGAAATTCAAGGTGGCCGACAAGGTCACGCATTGCTCCACCGGCGGCGGCGC
>JAHCLN010000089.1 GCA_026125215.1 Opitutaceae bacterium | reverse complement strand
AGTCCCTCGCGGATGAAAATCTCCGTCGCAGCGGTGGGATTGACGCGGCCGTAGCCGACCGCCCGGGTCTCCAACTCGAGCCCGTAAAGCCGGCTGCGGCGCTTCACGAGCACGCGGCCCTTCTCCGTCTCCCAAAACGGTTCGCTGTGGGCGGCCTTCACCAGGTGTGCCCCGAGATCGAGCGCCCATGCGGGATCCAGCCGGGCACAGGTGCGCGCATAGAGCCGGGTGGTCTCCATGATTTCCGCCGCCATGATCCAGCGCGGTCCCTTCGCGTCGCTCTTGGGTGCGGGCCGCGTCCCCGCGTCCGCCGCACGGCGCTTGGGTTCCTCCCGGCGAAACAGCACCGAGCCCGGGAAGAGCGCCACCCGGCGGTCATGCGTGGCCTTGTAACCGCCCTTTTCCTCGTCGAGGTGCGCGATGTTGCCGAGCAGGCCGGCGAGGATCGAGCGGTGGATGGCCCGGTATGCCGGCGTGCCAAAGGCCGTCGCGCGGGTGTCCGCGGGCTTCAGGCCGTCAAACGCGGAACTGGTTTTCTTGGGCCCGCGTTCCGCCACCACCTCGGCCAGCTGCACATGGATGTCACGCCACTCGCGCATCCGCGTGTAGCTGAGGAAATGCTCGCGGCAGAAGCGGCGGAGCTTCGCCTGGGAGAGCGTCTCGAACTCTTCGTGCCAGGTTTCCCAGAGGTTCAACAGGGTGAGAAAATCCGAGTCCGGGTGCACGAAGCGGCGGTGCGCCGCGTCGGCCGCCGCCTGCTTGTCCAGCGGACGCTCGCGCGGGTCCTGGATGCTGAGCCCTGCCGCGATGATGAGCACCTCGCGCAGCGCCTTCTCGTTGCGCGCCTGCAGGATCATCCGGCCCACCGTCGGATCCACCGGCAACCGGGCGAGCTCGCGCCCGATGGCGGTGAGTTCGCGCCGGGCGGCCGCACCCGCGCCGCTCTCCTCCTCCAGCGCTCCCAACTCCTCCAACAGGGCGTAGCCCGCCCGGATGGATTTTGCGGCCGGCATGTTGATGAAGGGGAACCGTTCGATGTCGCCCAGGCCGAAGGCCTGCAAACGCAGGATCACATCGGCCAGGTTGGCCCGCTGGATTTCCGGCTGGGTGAAGCGCGGCCGGTCCAGGAAATCCTGCTCGGCGTAAAGCCGGATGCACACGCCGTCGGCCACGCGGCCGGCCCGGCCCTTGCGCTGTTCGGCGCTCGACTGCGCGACGGGCTCGATCGGCAGGCGCCGGGTGCGGGCCTGCGGCGCGTAGCGGCTGATGCGGGCCAGACCGGTGTCCACCACGAAACGGATGCCGGGAATGGTGAGCGACGTTTCCGCAATGTTGGTCGCAACGATGATCTTGCGCGCCAGGGTCGGCGCAAACACGCGTTGCTGCTCGGCATTGGTCAGCCGGCCAAAAAGTGGGACCAGCTCCGCCGGACGGCTTTTGTGCCGCAACCTGCCTTCCAGCAGGTCGCAGGTTTCGTGGATGTCGCGCTCGCTCGGCATGAAGACGAGGATGTCGCCGTCGGTGCTTTCGCGCCCGATCCGCTCCACCGCCTCGACCGCGCCGTCGATGTAGTGCAGCGCCTCCGCCTTGGCCTCGCGCTCATCCCCTTCCGCCGCGTCGCTGCCGAGGCTGTCCAGCGGCGCGTAGATCACCTCGACCGGATAGGTGCGCCCCGACACCTGGATGACCGGCGCGCCGTCGAAGGCGCGGCTGAACATTTCCGTGTCAATGGTCGCGGAAGTGATGATGATCTTCAGGTCGGGCCGCCGGAAGCGCAGGTTGCGCAGGTGGCCGAGGAGGAAGTCGATGTTGAGAGAGCGTTCGTGGGCCTCGTCGATGATGATGGTGTCGTATTCGCGGAGCAGCGGATCGCCCTGGACCTCGGCCAGCAGCATGCCGTCGGTGAGGAACTTGATCACCGTCGCCGGGGTGGTGCGGTCGTCGAAGCGAATCTTGCAGCCGACCTCGCGGCCCCACGCCACGCCCAGCTCCTCGGCCACGCGCCGCGAAACCGACAGCGCCGCCACGCGTCGTGGCTGCGTGCATGCGATGCGGCCGTTCGTCCCGCGCCCGGCGGCGAGGGAGAATTTCGGGATCTGCGTGGTTTTTCCGGATCCCGTCTCACCCGCCAAAATCACCACCGGATGATCCTGAATGGCCGCGACCAGCTCCTCCGCCCGGGCGCTGATGGGCAGTTCGGGCGGAAATTCGAGACGGAACCGGAAAGGCTGACGCGGGGAGGCGCTCACGGAAAGAGGCTTGAGATTCCGCGTCCGTGCCGGAATGACAACCCTGCGATGCAACCCCCCGTCCTGCCCGACGCCACCCTCGCCCGCGTGCTGCGCCTGGCGAAGATTGATGGCACCGGGGTCCTGGCCGTCGCGGGGGCCTTCGCCATCGGACATGCGTTCATGGGCGACCGCAGCGGCGCGCTCATCGGTCTCGCCGTGGCCGGGGCCGGCGCGGTGGAGCTGCACGGCGCTGCCCTGTTGCGCCGCGGTCATGCGTTCGGACTGCGCTGGCTCGCGGGCGGCCAGCTGTATCTGCTCGCCGCCATCCTCGGCTATGTCGCCCTCCGGCTGGTGAGCTACGATCCCGCTCTCATCAACCTCGTGCTTACCGCCGATATGCGCCAGCACTACCTCGACGCCGGCCTGCGGCCCGAGGAAATGGACCTCATTGTAAAGTGGAGCTACTACGCCACCTACGGACTCGTGGGCCTGCTCACGTTTGTTTACCAAGGGCTGATGCTGCGTTTCTACCTGCGCCACTGGGCCGATGTGCGGGATGCGCTGGACGAGAACTAGCGCGGTTTGAATAGTTGTGCGGTTGACACATTGTGGCGCGGTAGCGCCGGTAGGGTCCGCTCTCCGAGCGGACCGTAGCCGGCCCGGCCTGTCCGCCAAAGTCGGTGGAGCGGCCGGAGCACTTGCGCCCGGGCCGGGTTCCGCTAGCGTGGCCGGCATGTCGAAGGCGCGCTACATCGAGGCGAAACAAAAATGGGCCGAAAAGCAGAAAGCCCGCGGGGTGACGGCGCACGCCGTCCGCTCGACCGACCGGCTCCCGCCCGGCCAGAAGCTCACCACCGGCTTCCCCGTGCTCGACCTCGGCGTGCAGCCGGAAATCCCGCTTAACGAATGGACCCTCACGCTCGACGGTGAGGTGGAAAAACCCACCGTGCTCTCATGGGCGCAGCTCAACACCCTACCGCAGGTCGAGGATGTGAGCGACTTCCACTGCGTGACCACTTGGAGCAAGTTCGACTGCCGCTGGGGCGGTGTCGCCTTTACCACGCTTTACGAGCTCGTGCAGCCGCGCCCCGAGGCGCAGTTCGTTTACTTCACCAGCTACGACGGCTACTCCACCAATGTGCCGCTGGAAAAATGCCTCGACGACGACGTGCTTCTGGCCACGTCCTTCGACGGCGCGCCCGTGAGCCGCGAACACGGCGGCCCGGCCCGCATCATCATTCCCAAACTCTACGCGTGGAAGGGCGCGAAATTCGTGAAAGGCCTCACCTTCCTCACCGAAGACAAACTCGGCTTCTGGGAAGTCCGGGGCTATGCGAACGGCGCCGACCCGTGGACCGAAGACCGCTACGCGTAGGAGCGGCCCGGCCCGCGCTGCTCAACTTGACCAAGCGGAGCGCAGCACCTCCGCCAGCCCGGTCTTATCCAGCCGCTTCTGCCACCCGCCCCGCCCCCTGTCAACCGACCCGGCCCGTGAGTTTCAGCTCACCGCTTAAAGCTTATGGCTTACCGCCTTTAGGTTTCTTGCGCTTCCGCGCCCCCTTGGCCGCCGTCGCCTTGCTGCCGTGTTCAGACTGATCGTCGGCCACCGCCAAGGGCGGGCCATCGAACTTGAGCAGTTCCCACAGTTCTCGGCCGGTTCCCTTGGCGAGCTTGAGCAAGGTGATCAATTCAGGGTTCGGTCGGCGGCCCGCCTCAACGTGTTGGTAATACTTGTAGTCGAGGCCCGCGCGTTCGGCAAATTGCTCCTGGGTAAGGCCGCTGGCCTCCCGGAATTGCCTGACGCGCGCCATCAGGCGCCTCGTTGTTTCGTTGACCACGCACGACCATAGCGGGAGCCGACGGGCTCAAACACCTACCTATAAGTAGTGTTAGCTGGACAGCTACTTATAGGTAGTGCGCTATAGGCGGATTAATGCACCGCCCATGCCGATGAGCTTGGTGAAATCCAAACAACGCGTCGCGGATCACGGCGAAGTTTTCACGCCCGCGTGGATGGTCGAGGCCATGCTTAATCTGGTGAAGGACGAGACTGAGCGCATTGATTCGCGCTTTCTCGAGCCGGCTTGCGGCAGCGGCAACTTCCTCGTCCCGGTTCTCCAGCGGAAGCTCGCCGCCGTCGAGCTCCGCTACGGCCAGTCCGACTTCGAGCGGCGGCACTACGCGCTGCTCGCGCTGATGTGCGTCTATGGCATCGAGCTGCTGCCCGACAACATCGCCGAGTGCCGCGCCAACCTGCTGGAGGTGTTGACCGGCTATCTGCGCCTCGACCCGGCCGACGATTTCCACCGCGCCGCCGTCCGCGTGCTCGCGCTCAACCTCATCCACGGCGACGCCCTCACCATGCGCGGCTGGGACGGCCTGCCGATCACCTTCGCCGAGTGGGGCTACCTCTGGAAGGGCCGGTTCCAGCGGCGCGACTTCCGCCTTGAGAGCCTCACGCAGTCCTCGGCCTTCAGCGCCGAGGGCTCGCTCTTCGCCCAGCTCGGCAAACACGAAATCTTCACGCCGACCAAAACCTACCCGCCCATGACCGTGGGCGAGCTGGCGGCGCTACCGCAGGAGGCGATGCTATGAGCGCCCAGGCCAGCTTCACCCTGCGCGGACGCAACCCCGACGTGCTGACCTGCATCGCCAACCTCTCCAACGACGAGGTCTTCACCCCGCCCGAGTTCGCCAACCGCATGCTCGACACGCTCGCCGAGGCCTGGGCCACGAACAACCAGGGCGCCAACCTCTGGGCCGACCAGAAGGTGAAATTTCTCGATCCCTGCACAAAGTCCGGCGTGTTCCTGCGCGAGATCACCCGCCGGCTCGTGCAAGGGCTGGAAAAGAAAATCCCGGATCTGGAAAAGCGCGTGGACCACATCCTGACCAAGCAGGTGTTCGGCATCGGCATCACACACCTCACGAGTCTGCTGGCGCGCCGCAGCCTTTACTGCTCGAAACACGCCCGGGGCGAGCACTCCATCGCCCGGTCCTTCGCCAGCGACGACGGCCACATCTGGTTCAAGCGTCTCAAGCACACGTGGGACGGCGACAAGTGCCGCTACTGCGGCGCCGGGCGCTCCGTCTTCGATCGGGCGGCAGGCCTCGAAACCCACGCCTACGCGTTCATTCACACCGACAACATCAAGACTCGGCTCGCCGAGATTTTTGGAGGCAACATGCAATTCGACGTTATCATCGGCAATCCACCCTACCAGCTCAACGATGGTGGTTACGGCACGAGTGCCGCACCCATCTATCAGCTCTTTGTGGAACAGGCACTGGCTCTTGAACCGCGTTACGCAGTCTACTCCATCGCGGACCCGGCGCACGCGGGGTTGCTCAAGGTGGGCCAGACCACGCGCGACGTGAAGCAGCGGGTCGCGGAGCAGGTGAAGACCGCCGCGATCAAAAACTACCGGATCGAGCTCGATGAATCCGCCGAGCGTGACGACGGCACAGTGTTCACCGACCGCGAGGTGCGCGCCGCACTCGTCCGCAAGGGTTTCAAGAAAGCCGAGCTGGAGTGGATGAGTTGCACGGTGCGGGACGTGAAGACCGTCCTCACGGAGCTTCGCACCGGCCAGAAGTTCACCGGCACGCACACCGAGACCTTCGCGATGCGCGCCGAGCAGCGTGCCGCGGTCGAGAAGACCCACACCTACTTCCACTCCATCTGGAAGGAAGACATGCACGCCGTCCCGCGTTTTCTGTGGAATGCGAAGATGCGTTTCGGCAAGACCTTCACCGCCTACCAGCTCGCCAAAAAACTCGGGGCGAAGCGCGTGCTCGTCGTCACCTTCAAGCCCGCCGTCGAGGACGCGTGGCAGACCGACCTCGAATCGCATGCCGACTTCGACGGTTGGCAATACCTGTCGCGCAATTCCGACACCGACCCCACGGAGGTGTCCGCGAAAAAGCCGCTGGTCTATTTCGGCTCGTTCCAGGACCTGCTGGGCCGGGACGACGCCGGCAACATCAAGGCCCGCAACGAATGGCTGCACGCCGTGAAGTGGGACCTCGTGGTGTTCGACGAGTATCACTTCGGCGCCTGGCGCGAGACAGCCAAGGAGCTGTTCGAGGGCGAGGAGGAGGCGGTCGCCAGGAAGGAGGCGAAGCTCGAATACGCCGCCGGGCTGGAGAACGTGAACGAAGACCTCACCGTTCTCTCCGAGAAGGAAACCGAGTTCCTGCCCATCACCACCAAGGCCTACCTCTACCTCTCCGGCACGCCGTTCAAGGCGCTGGCCACGGGCGAGTTCATCGAAGAGCAGATCTTCAACTGGACCTATACCGACGAGCAGCGAGCCAAGGAGGCGTTTGCGGTCCAAAATCCCGGCCAGTGGAATCCCTACGGCGCGCTGCCGCAGATGCGGCTGCTCACCTATCAGATGCCCGACGAGTTGGTGGCCATCGCCAGCGCCGGTGAGTTCGATGAATTTGACCTCAACGCCTTTTTCGAGGCCTCGGGCACGGGCAAGTCCGCCCGCTTCAAGCACGCGAGCGATGTCCAGAAGTGGCTCGATATCATCCGCGGCGGCTACAGCCCGAAGTCGGTCGAGCATCTCAAGACCGGCACGCGTCCGCCGTTTCCGTATTCCGATGTGCGCCTGCTTCCTTATCTCCAGCACGCGTTCTGGTTTTTGCCCGATGTGGCGGCGTGTCAGGCGATGGCGAATCTGCTCGGTGAAAAGCACAACGTGTTCTGGCGCGATTACACGGTGATCGTCGCGGCTGGTGCGGGAGCGGGCATCGGGCTGGAAGCGCTGCCGCCCGTGCGCGAGGCCATCGGCGGCGGCTGGGACACCAAGACCATTACGCTCTCCTGCGGCAAGCTCACCACCGGCATCACCGTGCCGCAGTGGTCGTCCATTTTGATGCTGCGCAACCTGAAGTCGCCCGAGACGTATTTCCAGGCGGCGTTCCGCGTGCAGTCGCCGTGGTCCGTCAAGAACCCCCACGGCGACAACCCGAGCGAGGAGGAAATCCTGAAGCCGGCTTGCTTCGTCTTCGACTTTGCGCCCACCCGCGCGCTCCGGCAGTTGTCCGAATACGGCATCGGCCTTTCACCGAACGAGCCGAACCCGGAGAACGCGGTCAAGGACCTCGTGTCGTTCCTGCCGGTGCTGGCCTATGACGGGGCAAACATGACGCAGATCGACGCCGGCGGCATCCTCGACATCGCGATGGCCGGCACCTCGGCGACGCTGCTCGCCCGCAAATGGGAGAGCGCCCTGCTCGTGAATGTGGATAACGACACCCTGCGCCGCATCCTCGAAAGCCCCGAGGCGATGGCGGCGGTGGAGCGCATCGAGGGCTGGCGCGCGCTGGGCGATAACATCCTCGAAACCATCATCAACAAGAGCGACTTGGTGAAGGGGCTGAAAAACAAGGCGAAGGAAAAGGACCTGTCGGCGAAGGAGAAAAAGGAGCTCACGGCCGAGGAGAAGGAGTTCAAATCCAAGCGGAAGCTCGTGCAGGAGAAGCTCATCAAGTTCGCGACGCGCATCCCGGCGTTCATGTATCTGACGGATTTCCGGGAGAACACGCTGCAGGACGTGATCACGAAGATCGAACCGGGGCTGTTCGAGACGGTGACGGGCCTGACCGTGAAGGATTTTCATCTGCTGGTGCGGCTGCGGGTGTTCAACACCGAGCAGATGAACCAGGCGGTGTTCGCCTTCCGTCGTTACGAGGATGCCTCGCTCCGCTACACCGGCATCGAGAGCCACGAGGGGCTCACGCACTACGGTCTATACGACACGGTCGTGGCGAGGGAGTGAACGATACCAATGAGATCGGGGTTTGATCTGTGCCACAAAGCTGCTGACATGTCTTTGCCGTCGTATGAGTAAGCCGACTTCCAACAATCCACGCAGAAAGCCGGTTCCCTATGCGAATTTTCACCTCATTCCCGAGACTTGGACCGATGGCTGGGTGTATGGCGCGATCACGGTCTACGATGACGACAAAAGCGGCTGTGACTCGGGCGACGGTTTCGTCGAGGCTCCCGACGGCGCGCGCGCGGGGTTGGACTGGATCGTGGGGAAAAACCCCGGTCGCTTGCGTCTGGTTTGGCGGGGAGACAAAGATGAATGGGCGATTTACGAAGCGACATTCGCGCGGCCCATTTTCTCCACGGCTGATCTGACCCGGGAATTTCGCGCGATCCTGCCGGCGGTGAAGCGGAAATACTGGCGGCTCAAAACCCCGCGCAACCCTGTGGCCCGGGCGAAGGCCTACCCGCGCGGGCAATATGGCTGGCCCGTGGTGCCTCTTTCGCATTTCCGCCGGAAAATTGATTATTGGCGCCGTTACGTGAAAACCCATCAGGGGATTTTTGTAACTGGCGCCACAGAGGAGGAGCTCGCCGTGGTCCGGCCCGATCTGGTGGATCATGAGGTCGCCAGATGTGTCGGCAACATGCGGTTGGGTAAGCCGCGGGCGGCAAGCTGACTTCCGGAGAACACGTCACCGTCATCCTGCGCCGCGGGCAGCCAAGGCTTGCGGGCGTGGGGCTTGACGATGCAGATGTTTCATGCAGCTTTGTCTGCATGAGAACGACCTTAAATCTGGACGAAACCCTGATGGAGGAGGCGGGTGAATACGCCGGCCTGAAGGAGAAGACCGCCCTGTTGCACGAAGGCCTGCGGGCGCTCATCCAGCGGGAGGCGGCCGCCCGGCTCGCAGCTCTCGGCGGCAAAGACCCCAAGGCGGAGGCCGCGCCGCGTCGAAAAGCGTCCGCCCGGCGATGAGGGTGCTGGTCGATACTTCCGTCTGGATCGACCACTTCCACCGGACGGATGCCCGGTTGCAGGCCTGCCTGCAGGCCGGTCAGGTATGGACTCATGCGGTGGTAATCGGGGAATTGGCCGCGGGGCGGCTGAAGCATCGGACGGACATCCTCCGCCATCTGCAAAAACTGCCGCGCGCCGACGAAATCGACCTGGCGGAGGGTCTCCATCTGCTGGACACGCACGATCTGATGGGACGGGGATTGTCGTGGTCCGATGTGCAGTTGCTCGCCGCGGCGCGTATTGACGGACTCAGCCTGTGGACCCATGATCGCGCCCTCGCCGAAGCCGCAGCAGCCTTGCAACTGGGCTACATGCCGACCTGAAGCGCGCCTTTCACGGGAAGACACTCCTTCACCCCCCGTGGGCTTTGCGGCGGAATTCCGACGGGGTGATGCCCATCACCTGCTTGAAGGCTTTCGAGAAGTGGAAGACGTCACAGAACTCCAGTTCCTCGGCGAGTTCCTTGAAGCCGTGGCTGCCCTGGTAGATCGCGGCGCAGGCGCGGTCGATGCGCTTGCGTTTCTGGAACTGGCCGGGTGACAGCCCGAGCCGCAGCGCAAACTGTTTCCGGAAGTTGTCGTAGTTGAGCCCGACCTGCCGCGCCACCTGCTGGGGCGTCAGCCAGCCGCGTCCGCCCGGGCTGCCGAGCAGCCGTTGGCTCTCGGCCAGCCACGCGTCGCGCTCCAGGCTCAGCCGCGCCTCGGCGTCCGCCGCCGCCAGATCGCACACGAGCTGGAGAAACATGCCGGTCGCCCGCAGCGCGCCCGCGGCGGTGTCGCGTCCCTCGCCCGCCACGACCTCCTCGAAACGCCGGCGCCAGTAATCCACCGGCTCCGCATGCCAGACCGGGCGGCGCGGATCGAGCACCCCGCGGCTGCGCAGAAAATCGAACTGCGGGCCGTTGAAGACAAAGTAGATCTGGTTCCAGGGCTGCCCGCGCTTCGGGCCGTAGGCGTGGGCCAGTTCGGGAAAGATGAGCACGAGATCGCCGGGGCGCAGGTCGGCCTGCACGCCGTTGACGTCGCAGTAGTAGCCGTCCACGTCCACCAAGTAGATGAGCGAGTAGCTTCCCAAAACACGCATCGCCTTGGGGTCGAGCCCGGCGACATC
Source organism: Opitutaceae bacterium (assembly GCA_026125215.1). Classification (GTDB taxonomy): domain Bacteria; phylum Verrucomicrobiota; class Verrucomicrobiia; order Opitutales; family Opitutaceae; genus UBA2377. Next base: position 4,200 of record JAHCLN010000089.1, on the reverse strand, counting down.
CTTCAGGGCGCCCACCAGCTGGAGCTCGCCCAGACTGGTGCGCAGGGGACTCTCCAGCCAGGCCTGGCTGTGGAAGGGTGCAGGGGAAGATTCGGTGGCCACTGAATCCCAAAATCTACATGCCAAATCTCATTTCAACCATTTTGTCCCCGCACCGGCCGGTGTATATTGGCCCGCTTAAATTCCCGTTACACCCACCTCAATCCCCGCACCGGCTTTACTCCATGAGCACCGCCACCCTGCCCCAGATCGTTTCCTACGGCCATGAACTCGACATGGACGACGACAAGATCGGCTACCTGCGCGATTCGTCCGACGCCGCCGACGATGTCGGCGAGCTGCGCCGCCGGTTTGCCGAGGATGGCTACCTCTACATGAAGGGCTATCTCGACCGCGACGCGGTGCTCGAGGCCCGCGCCGCCCTCACCGACCGGCTCGCCGCCGCCGGCGTGCTCGACGAAAATTATCCGACCATCGAGGCGGTCGCGAAACCCAACGCCGGCTACATCTTCAAGCCCGAGATCACCAACGGCTGCGCACCCGTGCAAAACCTGCTCTATGGCGGCCGGCTGGTGGAGTTCTACAAGAAATTCTACGGCGAGCACATCCGCCACTACGACTACACCTGGCTGCGCGCCATCGGGCCCGGCAAGGGCACCAACCCCCATTGCGACCTGCCTTACATGGGCCGCGGCACGCACAAGCACATGACCTGCTGGATGCCCTACGGCGACATCTCCTTCGAACTCGGCGGCCTCATGGTCCTCGAGGGCTCGCACAAGCGCATGGATCTCCTGCAGAACTACGTTTACCGCGACGTGGACGCCTACTGCGAAAACCGGAACGCCGACGTCGCCAAGGTGAAGGAGGGCAAGTGGACCTTCACCGGCACACTCTCGCACAACCCGCCCGCCGTGCGCAACAAATTCGGCGGCCGCTGGCTCACCACGGAATATCAGGCCGGCGACTTCCTCACCTTCGGCATGTTCATGGTGCACGCCTCGCTCGACAACCGCACCGAGAACCGCCTGCGCCTCTCCAGCGACAGCCGCTACCAGCGTGCCTCCGAGCCCATCGACGAGCGCTGGATCGGTCCCAACCCGCCCGCCCACGGGCCCAACGGCAAGCGCGGCCTGATCTGCTGATCCCTTTAATCGTTCCCGTTTCTCCCCTCCAAAAAATCCGCCGTCCTGAAACGGCGGACCGGCGCCAGGGAGAAAACGGGAACGAACAGTTTTCATCCCCAGTCCCATCCCTCCCCATGGCCACGACCACCACCGCCCCCGCCACTTCCTCCGGCCGCATGGCCGCGGTCAACGAGATGACCCGCCTCCTCCGCCTCCTCTTCGAGGTTGAGCGCGAGTTTCTCCGCACCGTCACCACCCTCGTCTATCGCGTGGGCGAGCCGGAGCTGAAATACCTCGTTTGCCAGCATGCTTGGGAATCCGCCGGCCACGCCCGCTTCATCCGCGAGCGCGGCCGCGAGTTGAGCGGCTTCGGCACCGGCGAGGCCGTGCGCGATTCCGTGCGCCGGGTCTTCGTCGAGGCCGTCGGCCACGCCAAGTCCGACCCGCTCGTGCTCACCGCCGGCTTCTACGAGGTGCTCAAGCCCGCGCTGCTCGACGCCTACCGCCACTACCTCAAGGTCACCGACCACCTCGCCGACTGGCCCTCGAAAAAACTCGTCGAAGAGTTCATCGCCGACGAGGAGCGCCACCTGCGCGAGGTCGCACCCTTCCTCAAGGGCGTGGACGCCCGCGAATGGAAACTCCATCTCACCCAGGCGCTCGACGATCTCGGCGGCTGGCTCGGCCAGGAAACCCGCCTCCCGCTCGCCGCCGGCTACGTCTGGCAGCAGGACAAGACGCCCTACGCGCACCCGGCCACCTGCAACCGCGGCAAGTATCCCGTCTGCTCCAGCATCTTCGGCTTCGATCCCACCGAGGATCCCATCGTCCGCCCCTGGCTGACCGATCCGAAGACCGACGCCCGCGTGATCCGGATGATGGTCTATGTGTGGCTGATGATGGAAATGGACGCGATCGACTATCTGGCCACCGCCTTCATCGACACGCCCAACGCGCCCTTTGACCTGCACCACGACCTCGCCCGCCATCTCTGGGACGAGTCGCGCCACAGCCAGTTCGGCTTCCGCCAGCTCCCGAAGCTCGGCGTGGACCTCATGACGGTCGAGCACTCGCTGGAACTCTACAACATCCTCGTCCACATGCCGGCGCACGAGCGCTACGCGATGATGACGATGGAATTCGAAGCCGGCAGCTTCCCGACCAAGGCCCACGTGATGGACCGCGTGCGCGAACTCAGCGACTTTGAGGCCGACACGTTGCTGGCCTTCGACCGCAACGACGAGCAGAACCACGTCCGTTTCGGCCACCGCTGGCTGCCCGAAATGATGGCCCAGTTTGGCGAGACCCGCCCCGTGGAGGAGTTCGTCAAGGCCACGCAGGAAAAGTTCAAACAGATGGCCAAGACCTACGGCAACCTGACGCCGCACTCGCTGCCCAAGGAAAAACGGCTCACCGGCGAAAAAATCCTCAAGCTCGCAACGGCCAACTGAGCCGAGGTAACGCATCCCAATTCATCGCCGCACCGCCCGGTGCGGCGATTTTGTTGCCAGTGCGTCATGTGATGATTATTCGTGAAATAGACCTTGAATCTCACGTCTTGGCATCCTGAATCTGCCCCCAATGCCCCTATCTCTCCGGCGCCGGTGCGCCTTGCTTCTCTTTACCCTGGTTTGTTTCTCCCCGGTCGTCAGTGCCGAAAGCCTCGTCAACCTCCAGACGGAGGTTCTCAGCGAGGCACAAGTCCGGGCCCTGCCGGCTCCGGCCGCCGTTGCATTGCCGGCGCTTACCGGCGACACGGCCGGTCTGCAACCGCTCGCGCACACCCGCCACAATGGCTCGCTTTGGCTTCTCGCCCGCGACACCGCCGGCAAGCTGCGCTGGCTCAGTCACACACCTGCCGCCGGCTGGCAGGAAAGACCCGCGCCCCCGGCCGGCATCCAGCCGGTGCTGCAACCCGGCGGCCAGGCGCATCTGCTCGCCTTCGCGCTCGATGCCGCCGGCCGGGCACACGTCCACTCCTACCACACCATCACCAATGCCTGGGCCGATGTGGGCACGACCACTCTGGCCGGTTCCGTAAGCGCGGTCCGTCCCGTGCGCGGCGGCTTCGTCGTCACCACCACGAACACCACCGGCGCCACCACCCATACCCAGATCACCATCGCGCTGACCAAGCGCCTGCTGAAGCCCATCGACTGGGTGCTGATCGCCGTTTACCTGGGCTTTACCGCCGCCATCGGTTATTATTATTACCGCAAGGACAAGGAGCGTAAGGACAACGCCGACTTCTTCCTCGGGGGGCGCTCCATCCCGTGGTGGGCCGCGGGTGTCAGCCTCTACGCCACCGGCACGAGCGCCATCAGCTACATCGCCACCCCGGCGAAGTCCTTCGCCGAAAACTGGCTCTACCTTGCCAACAACGTCGTCGGCATGGTCGGCACCATCTTCGTCGCCATCTGGATCGTGCCGCTGATCCGCCGGCTGAGCCTGATGTCGGTTTACCACTACCTGGAGATGCGCTTCCACCCGCACATCCGGGTGCTCGCCTCCGCGCTCGCCATCGTGCTGCAGCTCGGCGGCCGCATGAGCATCGTGTTGTTCCTGCCCTCGCTGGCCATGTCGGCGGTGACCGGCATGAGCGTGACGCTCGCCATCCTCATCATGGGTCTGGTGACGATCCTCTACACCGTGATGGGCGGCATGAAGGCCGTCATCTGGACCGACTTCATCCAGGTCATCGTGATGCTCGGCGGCGCGTTCGTCGCCATCGGCTTCATCCTCACCAACGTGGACGGCGGTGTGGGCGAATTCTTCCGCATCGCGGTCGGTGACGGCAAGATGGAGACCTTCGACTGGAGCTTCAATCTCACGCAAGCCACCGTCTGGGGCTTCATCCTGCTCAACATCCTCGGCGTGCTCGTCTATCCGCAGGACCAGGTGATGATGCAGCGCGTGCTTTCCACCAAGTCCGACAAGGAGGCCGGCTGGTCGGTGTGGACCCTCGCCGCCATCGTGGTGCCGGGCAATCTCACCTTCTTCGGCATCGGGACCGCGCTTTACGTCTACTACAAGCAGCATCCGGCCAACCTGAACCCGATGCTGAACGTGGACT
>JAHCLN010000088.1 GCA_026125215.1 Opitutaceae bacterium | reverse complement strand
TCGCGATCGGCGTGCTCATGTCGGTCTCGGTGCTCGTCGCGCGGGCGCACGGCGCGCGCCGTTCCCGGGAATGCGCGGCATTGCTGCAGCACGGCATGTTGCTCGGTTTGGGACTGGGTGCGGCGGGTATGGCCGCAATGCTGGCGGCCGGCCCGTGGCTCGGGCACTTCGGCCAGCCGCCCGAGGTCGTCGCGGAGGTCCGGCCGTATTTCGATCTCATTGCGTGGTCGATCATCCCGACCCTGGTGTTTCAGGTTCTCCGCCAGTTCAGCGAGGCGGTGGATCATCCGTGGGCCCCGATGGGCATCCTGCTTGGCGGGGTGGTGCTGAACGTGGTGCTCAACTGGATCCTCATTTACGGCAATCTCGGCGCGCCGGCGCTGGGGCTGGAGGGTGCGGGCTGGGCGACCTTGGTTTCACGCGTGCTGGCCGCGGCTTTCCTGTGGTGGTGGCTCGCGCGCCGGCCGGAGATCCGCACCGAGTGGCCGGCCGCAATGTTGGCACGCTCCTGGTTCACCCGGCCGGAATGGCCGCGCCTGCGCGAGATGCTTCGCATCGGGTTGCCCGCGGCGGCCTACCTCGTGTTCGAGGTCGGGGCCTTCAGCGCGGCGGCGCTGATGATGGGGCTGCTCGGCACGGTGGCCCTGGCGGCCCACCAGATCGCGCTCACCTGCGCCGGCTTCACGTTCATGTTTCCGCTGGGCCTTTCCATCGCGGTGTCCGTGCGCATCGGCCGCGCCCTGGGCGAGGGCCGGGCCGGAGCGCTGCGCGAGATCGGTTTCGGGGCGCTCGGCGCCGGCTCGCTCTTCATGGGCTGCTGCGCGTTGGTCTTTCTGCTGGCCGGCCGGTCGGTCGTGGCCGGTTTTGCGACGGAGCCGGAGGTGATCGCGCTGGCCGCGCAACTGCTCGTGGTGGCGGCGGTGTTTCAGCTCTTTGACGGCGGCCAGGTGATTTGTGCGGGCGCGTTGCGTGGGCTCATGGACGTCAAGGTGCCGATGGCGATCACCTTCGTGGCCTACTGGGTGATCGCGTTGCCCGGGGGCTACTGGCTGGGGGTGCGCGGCTGGGGCCCACTCGGCATCTGGGCCGCGCTCGCGGCCGGGTTGGCCTTTGCCGCCCTGTTGCTGGCGTGGCGCCTGTATCGCAAAACCGACCCCGCCCGTTTGTCACCTATTGGGTGACCAACGGGCTGATACGGGCCTGCAACCGGGGTGGCGTTGGGGATGACTTTGACCGCGAGGAGGGCGTGCGGCGCGGACATGGCGCTGACTTCAACCGAGGGCCTCGGCGAGGGTGGCGATGATGTCATCGGCCGGTTCGGTGCCGACGCAGAGGCGCAGGAGATCGGGGTCGAGTTTGCTGGCGGCAAGTTCGGCGAGTCCCGCGGGGGTGGTCACGAGATCGTAGTGCGCCAGATACATGAACGGGCAGATGAGCGTGGTCTTCATGCCGAAGCTCGGTCCCTTGGGGAGACGCAGACGATCGTAGAAGGCCTCGAGCCCGCCGATCTTTTTCAGCGTAAAGGTGATCATGCCGCCGGTGGCGTCGGTCGCGCGGGCGAGCCGGCGGTAGTTGGCGGCGCCGGCCGGGTGCAACGCCCAATGAACCTCCCGCACCGCGGGATGATCCGCCAGAAAGGCGGCGACCTTGGCGGTGTTGGCGTGGATCTGCGCCAGCACGGCTTTGGTTTGCCCGATTTGCGCCGCGAGCCGGGCGAGGTCGCGCGCATAGAGCGGTTCGACCTCGGCCGCGATCCGCGCCCGCAGGGCCGCGGCATCGGATCCGGCGGGATTGATGGCGCAGAGACCGGCGGTGAGGTCGCCCTCGCTGGCGGTGTATTTGGTGAGGCTGGAGACGACGACGTCGGCGTGCGGCAGCACGTCGACGTTAAACACCGACGAGATGGAAGGATCCACCAGCAGCCGCACACCGTGCTGCCGGCAGAGGGCGGCGAGGGCGGGCAGGTCCGGAGTTTGGATCAGCGGGTTGGTCGGCACCTCGGCGACGATGCCGGCGATGCGCGGGCCGTGCGCGGCGAAGATGCGCCGCAGGGCGTCCAGATCGAGCACATCGCGGACATAAACGTAGTCGGCCGGCGAGGTGGTGAACTTTTGCAGCAGCGCGATGGTGTCGAGATAGAGCCAGCCGAGTTGCAGCCACACGGTGCGGCCGCGCGCGGCCTGCAGCTCGGCCACCGCATGAAACGCCGCCCAGATGGCGCTCATGCCGCAGTTCGCGAGGATGAGGTCGTCGGCCGTGGCGGTTGGCAGGGCCGGCAGCAGATGGCGGCGCACCTCGGCTCCGGCGTCGCCCGTGAAGGTTTCCTCGCGGTGAACCGCCGGCAACAATCCAAGCCGCACCAAATGATCCTCGGCTTCGCGCGAGGAAAGAAACCCGCCGCGGTTTTGGAGGAATACTTTCGCGCGGGCCGCCAATTCCGGAGTGTCGGCGTGCGAGACCCCGTGCAGCTCCCCTTGGGCAAAGGGGGTTGCGCCGCTTCCGTGCAGCTGTGCCGTCAGGGCCCCGGCCATACGGGCCGAGGAGGTGAGCCACAGCTTCCGGCCGGCGAGTCCGTGTGTCTGCGTGAGGTGCTCCGCCAGCCGCCGGGCAAACGGATGCACCACGAAGCGCGGGTAGCCGTTGGTGAGGTGGCGGACGATTTCCGGGTCCCTCTCCTCGTAGCCGCGGACCGACCGCATCGTCGGCAGGCTGCACGAGACGGCGTGCGGACTGTCGGGAATCGGGCGGCCGAGGGGAAGTTGGGTAAAGGCGGACATGCGCGGAAGGCCGGCACGCTTGGCCCGGCCGCCGCCCGAGGCAACCCGAAGCGCGAGGCCGCCCTGTCATAGCCGCAGAAAAAATTGTCGCCCCCGCGCCCGGCTCCGGAAGCTGACGGCGCATGAAACTGCTTTCGTGGAACGTCAACGGCGTGCGCGCTGCTCTTGGGAAAGGTCTGCTCGACTGGATGAACGCCAGCCGGGCCGACGTTATTTGCCTGCAGGAAGTCAAGGCGATGCCCGGCGATGTCCAGGGCGTGGCCTGGCCGAAGGGCTACGAGCTGGTCTGGAACGCCGCGCAGAAAAAAGGCTACAGCGGCACCGCGCTTTTTGCCCGCACCAAGCCGCTCGCGGTCACGCTCGGGCTCGGTTCGCCGGAGCACGATGCCGAGGGCCGGGCGATCACGGCGGAGTTTGCCGACTGCTACGTGGTCGGCGTCTATGTGCCGAACGCGCAGCCGGAATTGGTGCGCATCGGGTTTCGCCAGGCTTGGGACAAGGCGCTGCTGGCGCACGCGAAGAAGCTGGAGAAGAAAAAGCCCGTCCTCTTTTGCGGCGACCTCAACGTCGCCCATGAGGAAATCGACCTCGCGCGCCCGAAGGAGAATGTCGGCAATCCCGGTTTCTCGGACGAGGAGCGCACCGGTTTTCGCGACTATGTCGCCGCCGGTTTCATCGACACCTTCCGCCACTTTGAAAAAGGCCCGGGCCACTACAGCTGGTGGACCTACCGGGCGAATGCCCGCGCCAACAACGTCGGCTGGCGCATCGATTACGTGATGGCCTCCGCGGCGCTGCGGCCGCGGCTCAAGCGGGCCTGGATCGAGTCGCACGTGCATGGCAGCGATCACTGTCCGGTGGGGCTGGAATTGAAATGAGTTCGCGTTCCTCCCTCCGCCCCGTGCGGCCGGCGCCCAGCCGTTGGGTGCGCCGCCGCCGCTCCGCCATCCATGGGTCCGGTCTGATCGCCGCCCGGTTCATCCCCGCCGGCACCCGCATCATCGAGTATGTGGGCGAGCGCATCACCAAGGCCGAAGCCGACCGCCGCGAGGCCGTGCGGCTCGCGCAGCGCGCTTCGGGCCGCGACGGCTGCGTGTATGTCTTTGAGCTGAACCGGCGCCATGACATCGACGGCGATGTGCCGTGGAATCCGGCCCGGCTGATCAACCATTCCTGCGCGGCCAACTGCGAGCCCGAGGTCATCCGCGGCCGCATCTGGATCATCGCCCTGCGCGACATCGCCGCCGGGGAGGAGCTGGGTTACGACTATGGCTTCGATCTGGCGGACTGGCGGGAGCATCCCTGCCTCTGCGGCACGGCAGCCTGCACGGGCTACATCGTAAAAAAGAGCCAGCGCTGGCGGGTGCGGCGGCTGCTGGCCGGGGAAAACCGGGCGGCGGCGGGCTGAACGGCAAAATCAGGCTTCCGCCGCATCCCCGTCGGCGTCACGCTGCGCGGCATGTCTTTCCGTCTGCTTCTGGTCTGCACGCTGCTGGCGGCCCGCGCCGTGGCGGAGCCCTTCACCTTCGCCGCGCTCGGTTGCATGCCCTACCATTATGTGCCCGACATCGGCGCACGCACGCAACGGCTGACGGCCGAGATCAACCGCCTGCAGCCGGCCTTCACTGTGCATTGCGGCGACATCCACAGCGGCGGCGAACCGGCCAGCGACGAGCGGTTCCTCGCCGTGCGCGACTGGTTCGATACCTTCGAACACCCGCTGATTTACACGCCGGGCGACAACGAGTGGACCGATGCCCACCGGCCTGCGGTCGGCGGCCACGAGCCGCAGGAGCGGCTCGCGCGCCTGCGCGACATTTTCTTCGCCGAGGAGCGCAGCCGCGGCGCCCGGCCGATGGATCTGGTCACCCAACGCTCCATGCCCGGCCATGAAAAATTCGTGGAAAACGCGCGCTGGACCGTGCAGGGCGTGGTCTTTGCCACGGTGCATGTGGTTGGCAGCAACAACAACCTCCAGCCGGAGATTCCCGGCGCGGCCGAAGAGTTTGCGGCGCGCGACGCGGCCAACATCGCCTGGCTCCGCGCCGTCTTCGCGGAGGCCCGCGCGACCGATGCGCCCGGCGTGGCGCTTTTCATGCAGGCCCAGCCCTTCGGCTATGTGTGGGGTTACGACGGATTTTTGCCCGGGATGGAGGCCTTTCTGCGCGCGCTGCAGACTGAGGTAAAGGCGTTTGGCCGGCCGGTCCTGCTGGTGCATGCTGACGACCATCGCTACAAACATGAACAGCACGTGGCGATTGCGAGCGATTACATTCCGACCCCAAATTTGGTCCGTTTGGAAACCTTCGGCGCGATGGACATCCACGGGGTCGTGGTGCTGGTCGATCCGGCCTCGAAAGCGGTCTTTGCGCCCGGTCCTCTGCTGGTGCCGGGCAATCCGTTGCCCAAATTGCCCGCGGTCGCCAATCCCGATGAATGAACTGAAAACCCTTCTGCTGCGACCGCCCCGGCTGTCGCTGGCGGTGGCGGAGAGCCTGACCGCCGGGCAGGTGCAGGCGCGGATTGCCTCCGTTTCGGGTTCGTCGGGTTATTTTCTCGGCGGTATCACGGCTTACACCTTGGAGCAAAAAGTCCGGCATCTCGGCGTGGACCGTGCGACGGCTGACCCGGTGGATTGTGTCTCCGCAAAGGTGGCGGAGGAAATGGCGGCCGGCGCCATCCGGCTGTTCGGCAGTGATCTGGCGGCGGCCACGACCGGCTACGCCGAGCCGAATGCCGCGCGTGAAGTGTCCGAGCCCTTCGCCTGGTGGGCGCTGGCGTGGAAGCAGGCCGACGGTTCGTTGCGGCTGCGGTCCGGCCGGGTGGAGTGTCCGGGACTGTCGCGCACCGCGGTGCAGGCCGCCGTGGCGGAGGCCGTGCTGGCCGCGCTCGTGGATTGGCTGCGCGCGGAGCGCGGCTGATCACTTCACCAGCCGCTGCAGCCAGAGGCCGCCGCCGAGCGTGCAGAGAAAGCCGGCAACCGCCACCTGCCAGGCGGCCTGGCCGAGAATGAGCGCATCGCGGGCCGGACCGTCCGCACGCAAGCCGGCGATCATGCCGGCGAGAAACAGAACGGTCCCGACGAGGACGAGCAGGATGCCCGCGATGAGACCGCCACGGGGCGGAGGTGCGGCCGGTTTCGGGTTCACGTCAGGCTGTTTTGCAGGAACTCGATGCTTTCGCCGTTTGGTCCCTCGCAGAAGGCGAGGCGCACCGGCACTTCACCGGCGCCGTTCGTGGTGCGGATGGTGGCATCGCAGGGCTCCACGGTGATCTTCACGCCCATGCCGCGCAGACGCTCGACCACGGCATCGAGCCGGGTGGTGCGGAGCGCAAAGTGATAGACCGGCCCCTGCGGCGCCGGCGCCCACGCGAGATCTTCAAATACCTCGATGTAGTTGCCGTCGCCGGCGTCGAGCATGACGGCCCGCTTCGGGGCCTCCTGCCAGGCGATCTTCACCGTGCAGCCGAGGCCTTCCTGATAGAAGCGCATCGTGCCCGCCCAGTCGCGGGTCTTCATGCACACGTGGTGGAAGCCGCCGCCGCCGAGGATCGGATTGGCCGGCATGGGCGCTCAGGGCGCGATCTGCCGCACGTAGTTGAGCAAGGGCTGGACCTCCGCCGGCGGCTGGATCCAGTTGCTGTAAAGGATTTCCGGCAGGGTGTAGTTCGTATTGTAGAGCGCGCGGTTGGCAGGGTCGTCGCGCGTGACATAGCCGCCCTTGAACGAGAATCCGGCGAACAGCCCGCGGTTCTTGCTGTAAACCAGCACGGGGGTCGAGAGCACGTCGTCGTTGATATGCTCGCGTTCGCGAACGCGCGGGCCGGCCACGGCTTTGGCGTCCACGCCAGTGAGGAAGCGGTTGCGGAAAAACAGGCGCGGCGTCTCGTCGTCCATCAGCACATAGATGGTCTCGATGCGGGTGAAGCCGATCTGGAAGCCGATGTTGCCTTCGCCGGCGTTCATGAGGACGGGGAGGCTCCAGGTGTTGTCCGACCGCTTCACCATGAGGGTGGCGTAGCCGTCCTTCACGCCGATGACGAAACCGCCCCGGGCTTGGTTGAGGATCACGAGCCCGCGGGCGCGCTGCAGCACCTCGGCGGGGATCGCGGTCTCGGGGTTGGCCATGAATTCGCGGAGGATGGCCTCGCAGGATTCGATGCGCTCGACGGATTCCTTGAACGAGGCGGCGACGGCGTGGCTGCCGGCCAGAAGGACGGCAAGGAGGGAAAAGGACAGGAGTTTCTTCATGAGCAAGGTTGGCGGACTGGCGTTGAACAAAGCAGGGCCGCGGGAAATTGGAAAGCGCGGATTGTGCGGGGTTCCCCGGGTTCAGTCGAGTCCCCGGGCGGCCAGTTCATCCTCGTCCCAGCCGAGATAGTGGCCGAGTTCGTGGAGATAGGTCAGCCGCACCTCCTCCCGGAAGGCCTCCGGGTCGCCTTCGGCGAAGTCCCAGAGGTTTTCGAGGTAGAGCAGGATCTGGGGTGGGGCAGGGTGGCTGTGGGAAAGCTCCGTGCCGTGGGCGTTGCCGGTGAAAAGCCCGAGGATGTCGGGCTCGAAGCCCTCGGCGAGCACGCTCTCGTCGGGCCCGGCCTCGAAGTGCACCGGCACCGCCAGCGCCAGCGGGCGGATCTCGTCCGGCAACCGCCGCTGGGTGTGGGCGACGGTTTTTTCCGCTAGGAGGGTGAGGTCGGCGAGAGTCACAACGCGATGTAAAACAGGGGGACGTGCGGCGTCTAGATGTGCTTTATGGCGAGAGTTAAGGCACTTTGCTTTCGGGCCGTTTTTCCAGCCAGGCCCGGGGTGGCTGGCCGAAGCGGGCGCGGAAGAGGCGGTAAAAATGCGAGAGGTCGCCGTAGCCGCTGGAGAACGCCGCGCCGATGATGGAGTGGCGCCCCTGCCGGAGGAGATCGGCGGCGTGCGTGAGGCGCAGCTCCGTGAGGTGCTCCAGAAAGGTGCGGCCGGTTTGCTCGCGGAAGAGCTTGCTGAAATGCCGGCGCGAAATCCCGGCCCGGGCGCAGGCGCGCTCCAGGCTCCAAGGTTCGTAGAAGGTGGCTGCCAGTTCGCGGGTCACCGCAGTGACGCGCATGGCGGCGTCCTCCGCAGGCTGGTCGGCCGGCGTGCGGGCGAGCGCAACGAGGATGTTGGCCGCGGCCGCGCGGACGGCCACCTCGCGGCCGGGCTGCCGGCCGGCCTGCTCCGCGATGCCGGCCTGCCACAGCCGTTCGAATCGCGGTCCGGTCAACCCGCCGGCGCGCAGGGCCGCGCTTCCGCCCCCGGTCAGCCGGTGCCAGATTTGTTCCAACCCCGCATCGCCCGTGAGAAATTCCCGGGCGAAGCAAAGCAGGAGCAGGGTGGGAGGCTCGGCATCGGCGATGTGATGGCGCAAGCCTGCCGGGATACAGACCGTGGCCCCGGCCCCGGCTCGCAGGTTTTCGCCGCCGCCGGCCGCACCAAGGCTGATCCGGCCCTGAAGGACGTAGATGAGCTTGTGAAATGGGTCCGCCCGTTCCGGCATCCGGAAGCCGGGTCCGTGGATGCTTTCCGCGAAGGCGACCCCGTGGGCGGGCAGGGTGACGGCGATGGGGCGGGAGACAGGCATGACAGGCAAGAGTGCCCGATCTGCAAATATCGCCAAGCCCGAAAGTCCAAGACTAAATCTGCCCGGCGCGGTAGAGTCATCGCCCGTTTGCCCAACCCCATTTAGGCCCACCATGTCCAAGCACCCAGCGATTGTCGTTCTGAGCGTAAGCGAAGAATCCCGCACGGCCTGCGCAATCCCAGGGATGTTTGTGGATTCTTCGCTTACGCTCAGAGTGACAGACTGGTTATCATGACCGCATTGCCGGACAAATTTGAGCGCACGCAGGATTTCCTGCTGGGAGTCGAGCTGGTCTCGACCCGCGGCACGGTCACCGAGACGCGGGCGGGCAAGACGGTGGCCTTTGCGCAGGACCTCGCCGCGGCGCCGGGCATCGACTGGGTGTCGATCACGGACAACGCCGGCGGCAACCCCATGCTGGCGGCGCCGGCGCTGGGCGGACCTTTCCTGGAGGCCGGCCGCGAGGTGGTGATCCATCTTTCCTGCAAGGATTTCAATCGCAACGGGCTGGAGAGCGAAGCGTGGCACCTCGCGAGCGAGGGCTTCCACAACCTGCTCGTGCTCAGCGGCGACTATTCCGGCGACGGCATCGGCGGCGGGGCGAAGCCGGTTTTCGACATTGATTCGGTGGGCCTGCTCACGCTGCTCGGCCAGATGAACGCCGGGCTCGACGTCACGCGGCCCGGCGCGAAGAAGCGCGCGCTGCTCGAACCGACGAAGTTTTTTTCCGGTGCGGTCGTCACCAACTTCAAGCTCCACGAGAACGAGATCATCCCGCAGCTCCTCAAGATGGAGAAGAAGATCGCGGCCGGCGCACGCTTCCTCATCAACCAGATCGGCTACGATTCGCGCAAGATCCACGAGCTGCTCGCCTGGATGCAGCAGCGCGGCCACGGCCGGACGCCGCTCATCGGCAACGTCTACGTCCTCAACCCGGGCGTGGCGCGAGTGTTCCGCGCCCAACGCATCCCCGGGGTCGTGATCGCGGACGGGCTGGCGGACCTCTGCGAGCGCCACGCGACCAGTCCCGACAAGGGCAAGGCCTTCTTCCTCGAACTGGCGGCCAAGCAGATCGCGATCTACCGCGGGCTCGGCTACCGCGGCGCCTATCTGGGCGGCGTGCATGACGCCGCCGACATCGTCCGGGTGCAGGAGATCGAGCGCGGCTTTGCCCCGGAGGATTGGAAACAGTTTGCGCGCGAGATCCGCTACTCACGGTCCGGGGAATATTTCGTTTACGCCGAGGATCCGGCGACCGGTCTGGCGGACATCACGCGACCGACCGCGCCGGGCCGGCCGAACGCGCGCAACGTCACTTTCAGCTACCGCTTCTCGAAATTCACGCACGACCTGATGTTCACGCCGGGCAAGGGACTCGCCAAGGCCGGGGCCAAACTCTGCGCCGGTGCGAAGGATCCGATGCAGGGTCCGGGCTGGCTGCGCGCCGTCGAGCACGCGAGCAAGAGCGTGATGTTCGGCTGCAAGGACTGCGGCGACTGCTCGCTGCCCGAGATCGCCTTCCTCTGCCCCGAGTCCGCCTGCGCCAAGAACCAGCGCAACGGGCCCTGCGGCGGCACGCGCGACGGCAAGTGTGAGGTGGACGACTTCGAGTGCATCTGGTCTCGCGCCTATGACCGGCTGAAGCACGAAGGCCGGGCCGAGGAGCTGCTCGCCCATGCGCCGGTCATCCAGGACCAAAACCTGCGCGGCACCTCCAGCTGGGCCAACACCTGGCTCGGCCGCGACCACCTCGCGAAAAAACACCCAATCCCGACAACCCCGACCACCCACTGAATCCCAGGTAGGGGCCGATCTCCGAGCGGCCCGCCCGGAGATCGGCCCCTACCTTCAACCCCCCGCCACTTTCATCCAAAACCTGAACCAAAGATCATGAGCACGCAAAATCCCTCCAACCTCGAAGCAAAACTCCAGCAATTCGGCGGCGACGCCGTGAAAATGCTCCGCAGCGCCCCCGTCGGCGGCTACCAGTTCCCGGACAAGCCGGAATACTCCAACTGGCGCGACGAACAGGCCGCCTGGCAGAACACCGTCGTCCTCTTCGACCAGTCCTTCCACATGAAGGACGTGTATTTCGAGGGCCCGGACGTGATGCGCCTGCTGTCCGATGTCGCCGTCAACACGATGAAGAACTTCGGCCCCAACAAGGCCAAGCAGATCGTGGCCTGCAACCACGACGGGCACGTCATCGGCGACGCCATCCTCTTCGGCCACGCCGAGAACAAGGTCAGCGTCGTCGGCCGTCCTTCCGTGCCGAACTGGGTGGAATACAACGCCATCAAGGGCGGCTACGACGTGAAGGTCACCCGCGATGAGCGCACCGTGGCCAACGCCGGCCGCCGCCTCATCTACCGCTACCAGATCCAGGGCCCGAACGCACTTGAGCTGCTGAAGAGCGTGCACGAGGGCGAGTGGCCGGAAATCAAGTTCTTCAACCTCGGCGACCTCAAGATCGCCGGCCGCAAGGTGCGCGCGCTTAACCACAACATGTCCCGCATGGGCGGCCTCGAGCTGCACGGTCCGGCGGAGGACGGCGAGGCCGTGCGCGAGGCCATCCTCAAAGCCGGGGCAAAGTTCGGCCTCGTGCAGGGCGGTGCCCGCTCCTACTCGACCGTGTCGCCCGAGAGCGGCTGGATTCCCTCGCCGATGCCCGCCATCTGGACGGAAAAGCTCAAGGCCTACCGCGAATGGCTGCCGGCCAACGGCTTCGAGGCCAACGCCTCGCTCGGCGGCAGCTTCAGCTCACCCAACATTGCGGACTACTACCAGACCCCGTGGGATCTCGGTTACGGCCGCCACGTGAAGTTCGACCACGATTTTATCGGCCGCGCGGCGCTGGAGCAGCTCGAAAAGCAGCCGCACCGCCGCAAGCTCTGGCTGCGCTGGAGCAAGGAAGACTCGCTCAAGATCTTCGGCAGCCAGTTCGGCGACGGTCCCCGCTACAAATACATGGAGATGCCCAACGCCTACTACGCGATCCTGCCCTTCGACAAGGTGCTCGTGAACGGCAAGCTCGCCGGCCTCTCCACCTACACGGTTTACACGGTCAACGTGAAGGGCTGGTTTTCTCTCGCGATGCTCGATGAAAACATCGCCGACGGCTCCGAGGTCACGCTCGTCTGGGGCGAGGAAAACGGCGGCTCGAACCGGCCCGTGGTCGAGCGCCACGTGCAGACCGAGGTGCGCTGCCAGGTGTCCTACAACCGGCTGAACGAATCATGAGCACCCCGGAACCCGTCCGCCTGCGGCTCATTGCCTCCTGCCCGGACCGGGTCGGGATCGTGGCCCGCGTGGCCACTTTCCTGGCCGAGCGCGGCGCCTCCATCACGGAGGCCGCCCAGTATAACGATCCCCGCAGCGACATGTTCTTCATGCGCTCGGAGTTCGTCATCGCCGGCGGCCCGGAGACCCGGACGCGCCTTGAGGGCGAATTCCGGTCCATCGCGCAGGAGCTGAAACTGGACTGGCGGCTGGTGGATGCCAACCGCCGCCAGCGCGTGGTGCTGCTCGTGAGCAAGTTCGACCACTGTCTCGCCTACCTGCTGCACCGCCGGAAGGTCGGCGATCTGAATTTCGACGTGCCCTGCGTGATCTCCAACCACGAGGACCTGCGTTCACTGGTCGAGTGGTATGGAATTCCCTACCACCACGTGCCGGTGCCGGCCGAACCCGCCGCCAAGCAGGCGGCCCTGGAAAAGACGGCGGAGCTCATCGGCGCGGCGCAGCCCGACACGATCGTGCTCGCGCGCTACATGCAGATCTTCCCGCCGTGGCTGTGCGAGCGCTACCGGCACCGCGTGATCAACATCCACCACAGTTTCCTGCCGTCGTTCGTGGGCGGCAAACCCTACCACCAGGCGGAGGAACGCGGCGTGAAGCTCATCGGCGCGACCTGCCACTACGTGACCGAGGAGCTCGATGCCGGCCCGATCATCGAGCAGGACGTCGTGCGCATCCGCCACAGCGATACCATCAAGGACATGATGCGCCTCGGCAAGGACGTGGAGAATGCCGTGCTTTCACGCGGCCTGCGCTACCACCTCGAGGACCGCGTCATCGTCCACGGCAACAAGACGATCCTCTTCTCGAACTGAGCCGATTCGGATATTCACCACGAAGATCACAAAGAGCACCAAGGTCCGGGCCTCCGTGCCCTTTGTGAACCTTGTGGTGAATCACGCTCCGGGCTCCGCATAGGCCTCAGGCTTGCGCGCTTTCCGCATAAGCCTCCATGCCCACGCAGGAGCACACGAGGTTGCGGTCGCCGTAGACGTTGTCCACGCGGCCGACGGCGGGCCAGAACTTGGCCGCGCGGGTGTGCTTGTCGGGGAAGGCGGCGGTCTCGCGGGTGTAGGGACGGTTCCACTCCGTGGCGGTGACGACGGCCGCGGTGTGCGGCGCGTGCTTGAGCGGGTTGTTCGCCTTGTCGCTTTCGCCGCTGGCGACGGCGGCCATCTCGCCGTGGATGGCGATGAGCGCGTCGCAGAAGCGGTCGAGCTCGGTCTTCGTTTCGCTCTCGGTCGGCTCGATCATGAGCGTGCCGGGCACGGGGAAGGACATTGTCGGCGCGTGGTAGCCGTAGTCCATCAGGCGCTTGGCGACATCCTCCACCTCGAGACCGTGTTTTTTCCACGGGCGGAATTCGAGGATGCATTCGTGGGCGACGAGCCCGGAAACGCCCCGGTAGAGCACGGGGAAGAACGGTTCGAGGCGCTTGGCGACGTAGTTGGCGTTGAGGATGGCGGTTTCGGTGGCGCGCCTGAGTCCGTCGGGCCCCATCATGCGGATATACATCCAAGAAATGACGAGGATGCTGGCGGAGCCGTAGGGCGCGGCGGAGACGGCGCCGATGGCGGTGCCGGTCCTGGCCACGGCGGGCGCGGCGACGGGATGGCCGGGGAGGTGGGGCGCGAGGTGTTTGGCCACGCCGATCGGCCCCATGCCGGGGCCGCCGCCGCCGTGCGGGATGCAGAAGGTCTTGTGCAGGTTGAGGTGGCAGACGTCGGCGCCGATGTGGCCGGGCGAGGTGAGGCCGACCTGCGCGTTCATGTTGGCGCCGTCCATGTAAACCTGGCCGCCGTGGGCATGGATGACTTCGCAGATTTCGCGGATGGAGGTCTCGAAGACCCCGTGCGTGGACGGGTAGGTGATCATCAGGGCGGACAGCGCCTGCGCGTGCTGGGCGGCCTTGGCCTTGAGGTCGGCGACATCGATGTTGCCGTTGGCATCGCAGGCGACCGGCACGACCTTCATGCCGCACATGGCGGCGCTGGCGGGGTTGGTGCCGTGGGCGCTCGTCGGGATGAGGCACACGTCGCGGTGGCCTTCGCCGCGGGCCTCATGGTAGGCGCGGATGACGAGCAGGCCGGCGTATTCCCCCTGCGAGCCCGCGTTGGGCTGCAGCGAGACGGCGGCAAAGCCGGTGATTTCCGCGAGCCAGGCCTCGAGGTCCTTGAACAGCTTTTGATAGCCGCGCGTCTGCTCCGCGGGGGCGAAGGGGTGCAGCCGGGAAAACCCGGGCCAGGAGACCGGCAGCATCTCGCTCGTGGCGTTGAGCTTCATCGTGCAGGAGCCGAGCGAGATCATCGAGTGGCACAGCGAGAGGTCCTTCGCCTCCAGCCGGCGGATGTAGCGCAACATCTCGTGCTCGGTGTGGTAACGGTTGAAGACGCCGTGCGTGAGATAGGCCGAGGTGCGGGCGAAGGGCGCCGGATAGTCGGGGGCAAGGCCGTCCACCGCCGGCAGGGCCGCGGTCTCGTTGAAGCAGCCGAGCAGGGTCCGGATTTCCTCCAGCGTGGTCGTTTCGTCGAGACTGATCCCGACGTTGTAGGCGTCGATCCGGCGCAGGTTGAATTTCCTCGCGCCTGCCGCGGCATGCACGCGGTCGGCGGCGACATTGCCGACGGTGAGCGTGTCGAAAACCGGCGCGGAGTTTACCGTCGCGCCGAGGGCCGTGAGC
>JAHCLN010000087.1 GCA_026125215.1 Opitutaceae bacterium | reverse complement strand
ACGTGCAGCGCGTGCTGCGGGCCCAGGGGCAGCGGCTGCGCAACGTCGTGCTCATGGGCATGGGCGAGCCGCTGCACAACTATGCCGCCGTGATGCAGGCGGCCGACATCCTGCGCGACAACACCGGGCTCGCCCTCGCCGCCGACCGCATCACGGTGAGCACCGTGGGCGTGGTGCCGGGCATCCTGCGGCTGGCACGCGAAAACCGGCCGTTCAACCTCGCCGTCTCCCTGCATGCCGCCACCCAGCCGGCCCGCGCCGCGCTCGTGCCGGCGGCGAAAAAATGGCCGCTCGACGCGCTGATGGCCGCCTGCCGCACCTACAGCGAAACCACCGGCCGGCGGATTTTCTACGAGTGGACGCTGATCGAGGGGCAAAACGACCGGCCCGAGGACGCCCGCGCCGTCGGCCGTCTCCTGCAAGGGCTGCCCGCGCAGGTGAACCTGATCCCGCTCAACCCCACCGCCGGCTTCGCGGGCGCGCCGACGCGCACCGAGGCATCGCACCGCTTCCAGCGCATCCTGGCCGAGGAATTCAAAATCCCCAGCACCGTCCGCCAGCGCCGCGGCATCGACATCGCCGCCGGCTGCGGGCAGCTGGCGGTGGCGGAGAAAAATTAACCACGAAGCGCACCAAGGACACGAAGGACCAACCGCAGCCGGATCTGGCTTGGTGGGCCTCGTGGGCTTCGTGGCCAATGTGGTCGTCCCACGCAGGCGCGGTGGCGCCGGCCGCGATCCGGCCCTGCCTGTCCGCGGCAATGATATTTCCAAGTCGTTCCAATTACCCGCCGCGGCGTTTTTGCACGGCTGCGGCCAGCTGGGCGAAGACCGGCAGGGTCTGCTCCCAAGCGAGGCAGCCGTCGGTGATGCTGCGGCCGTAGACCAGCGGTCTCGCCTGATAGTCCTGCGTGCCGCCGAGGAGATTGCTCTCGATCATCACGGCGCCGAGCGCCCGTTCGCCGGCGGCGATCTGCGCGGCGAGTTCGGCCGCGACCATCGGCTGGCGCGCGGGATCCTTGCCGCTGTTGGCGTGGCTGCAGTCCACCATGAGATGGGGCGGCAGGCCGTTGCCGCGCAGCAGCGCGGCCGCCTCCGCGACGTCGGCCGAGGCGTAGTTCGGCCCGTGGGTGCCGCCGCGCAGGACGAGATGCGCGTGTTCGTTGCCGGCGGTGCCCATCACGGCGGCGACTCCGTCGCGGGTGAGCGAGGGAAACCAGTGCGGATGCCGCGCGGAGCGGATGGCGTCCACCGCCACCTGCAGGTTGCCGTCGGTGCGGTTCTTGAAACCCACCGGCATGGAAAGCCCGGAGGCCAGCTCGCGGTGCACCTGGCTCTCGACCGTGCGCGCGCCGATGGCGCCCCAGGAAACGAGGTCGGCGTAATACTGGCCCAGCGTGGTATCAAGAAACTCCGTGGCCACCGGCAGGCCGAGCCCGGTAACGTCCAGCATGAGCCGGCGGGCGAGCCGCAGGCCCTTGTTGATCTGGTAGCTGCCGTCGAGGTCGGGATCGTTGATGAGCCCCTTCCAGCCGACCACGGTGCGGGGTTTTTCAAAATACACCCGCATGACCAGCAGCAGGTCGGCCGCATAAAGCGGCACCGCCGCCCGCAGACGTTCCGCGTATTCCAGCGCGGCGGCGGGATCGTGGATCGAGCAGGGCCCCACCACGACCAGCAGGCGGTCGTCCGCGCCGGTGAGAATGGCCGCCACCTCGCGGCGCGAGCGGGAGACCAGCTCCGCCCGGGCGTCGTCGAGCGGCAGCTCGGACTCGAGCAGCGCGGGCGCGATCAACGGCTTGGTGGCGCGGATGCGGAGATCGGCGGTGGGTTGGTGCATGGAGGGTCGAGCGTGCGCCGCCCGCCGCCAAAGGCAAGACGCCGGCCGGGTCAGCCCTGCGCCACGGCGGCCTGCGCCTGCTCCACCAGCGGAGTCCGGCGCATCATCGCATCGCCCAGCGGGGGGAAACCGAGCCGGCCGGCGCGCGCCCGTTGCGCCACCCAGGCCAGCGAGGCGGCCTCGTTGCTGGCGGCGTGCTGCGCCACGGCTTCCAGCGAATCGCGCGCGGCGGTCAGCTGTTCCGGGGCCAGCAGGTTTTTCTCGCCCAGGAAAAGCGTGAGCGAGGACCCAAGCACCTCGAGCCACGCCGACGGGCGGGCCGCCGGCGCGTAGACGAGGCCGGCATCCGCAGGGTAGGCCTGCCACTCCATGAATTGCCGCAGGTAATCATGCAGCTTGGTGAGCTCGGCATCGGCCGTGGCCGGCGTCCAGCGCAGGGAGAACTGTTTGCGCTCGCGGAATTTCTTCACCTCCCAGAGCCGGAGCAGCAGCTCGTAGTCGCCCGCGTGCTGCCGGAGCGCCCCGGTGAAGACGTAATCCAGCCCGCCCGCGGTGGATTCCACGAGCTGCCGGAGATTGTCGTTGGTCCACTCGGCGGGAAACAGCGCGTAGTGCCCGGGTTGGCCGGGCTGCGACCAGAGGCCGACGGCGGCCAGCGGGTTGTAGTGGGGACAAAAATACAGCATCTCGGCGAACCACAGCGGCAGGGCGCGGCTGAGCCGGCCCATCTCCTCCTCGGGCGCCTTTTCCCGGGCCTGATGGTCCGTCAATCCGGGCAGGGCGAGCTGGGCAAACGCGACGCGGCGGGCGCGGCCGTCCTTCGGCGGCAACAGGCCGGTCACGGCCTCGAGGCCGTAGGACCAGATGGGGCGGCTGATGGTCACCAGATTGATCTTCGCCGGCTCCGCCGTCCCACCGGGGATGACGGGGTCCGCCTGGTCGGCCAGGATCATCTCGGCGATGGCGTTGGAGAAACCGTGCAGCCGCTCCTCCAGCTCGGGGCGGTTGAGCCCGAAGAGGATGTCGAGCACATGCTGGGCGGCGTCGGTGTTGCGGAGGGCGAGATAGGCCTGGAGCACGTTCAGGCCTGTGGCGGGGCCGTGGCGTTCGGCATCGTAGCGCGGGGCCACGAGTTCGACAATCTCGCGCACATGGCCGTTGATGCCGAGATCGGCCGAGATGGTCACCAGCACGTCGGCTCGGTCCCCGGCCACGGCGAGCACTTCCTCGTAGATGGCGAGCGCGGCGGGCAGATCCTTCGCCTCGATCTTCTCGCGTGCGGTGACGAGCCGCGGCATCACCCCGCCGGCGGCGGGCGTGGCTTCCGCCGGGGTGTTTTCCGGGGCAGGCTTGGGGTCGGGCGTTTTTCCGGCGAGGCGATCAAAGAATCCCATCCGGCGAGCAAAGCGTTCGGCCGGGGTCTGGCGAACCGTTTCTCAGGGTCCTCACCAGCGGTCCGGCGGCAGGCCGGCCCGCACCGCCAGGGTCGCGAGCACCTTGGGCACATACATCTGCGTTTCCGCCGGCAACGCGGCGGCGATGTCGGCGAAAGTGCGGCCGCCCTGTTTTTCCAGCGTGCGCTGCACGCGGCCGGGGCCGGCGTTGTAGGCGGCGAGCGCCAGCGGCCAGTCGCCGAAGCGGGTGTGGAGCTGGCGCAGGTAGCGGGCGGCGGCCTGCGCGGATTTTTCCGGATGGGTGCGCTCGTCGGGGAAGAAGGTTTTTAGGCCCAGCTCCTGCGCCGTGGCCGGCATGAATTGAAACAGCCCGCGCGCCCCGGCGGGACTGCGGGCGCCGGGGTTGAAGGTGGATTCGACCTCGGCGAGCCACACGAGCTGCGCCGGCACGCCCTCGGCAGCAAACACCGGTCCGAGCTCCGGCACGAACCGGGCGGCATTGGCCGGCACCGGCCGGTCCCGCATGCGCGCCAGCCCGAGCTCGTAATGGGGCACCCGGGGCAGGGCGGGGCGGGCAACATCCACCGGCGGAGGCGGCTCCACGGGCACGGTCTTGGCGGCCTCGATGTAGTCGAGCCGCTCGGCCAGCCAGTCCGCATAGTCCTCCATGCCGGGCAGGGCCCGCAAGGCGGCCAGCGCCGCGCGGGCCTCGGGCTCGTAAACCGCGAGCTCCGCCAGCGAGTCGCCCGCCAGCGCCGCCTGCAACCGGACCGCAAACTCATCCCATTGCTCCTTCGTGGGAAACTCGAACTGCTCCTTGATCTCCGGCGGCGCAAACAGCTCGAAGAGCACCCGGCCGGTTTCATAAAGCTCCTCCAGCGAAGGCACCTCGCCGGGCGCCGGTTCCGCCGGCGCCGGCTCTTCCGCCCGCAGCAAAACCGGGAACAGCAGGCCGGCGGTCAGGACGGGACGGATTTTCATGGCAGGAATTCGACCCCGCCAGCCTGCGGATGTTGCGCGCCGGGGCGAGCCCGGCGTGGCAATCCGCCGTTGACCCCCTCCCGGGCCGCTCTACTTAGGACCCTCTTTTCCGGTGAACCGCGTCCATATCAAGACCTATGGCTGCCAGATGAACGAGCGCGACAGCGAGGCCGTCGCGGCGATGCTGCGCGCCCGGGGCTACCGCATCGTGGGCGCGGAGGACGAGTGCGACATCATGCTGCTCAACACGTGCAGCGTGCGCGACGCCGCCGAGCAGAAGGCCATCGGCAAGGCCGGCTACCTTGCCGCACGCAAGAAAAAGCAGCCGGACTTCGTCCTCGGCATCCTCGGCTGCATGGCGCAAAACCGCGGCGCTACGCTGCTCGACCAGCTGCCGGACGTGGACCTGATCGTGGGCACGCAGAAATTCCACCAGGTGCCCGACTACCTCGACAACCTGCGGGCGGCGCGCGCGGCCGGCGTGCCGGTGGGCGAAACGATCGTGGACATCGCCGAGGAAGCCGGTTCGCAGAACACGATCCGCGAACACGTGCTGGCCGAGAAGCAGGTGAGCGCCTTCGTCTCGATCCAGCAGGGCTGCAACATGGACTGCGCCTTCTGCATCGTGCCCAAAACGCGCGGCGACGAGCGCTCGCGGCCGATGGACGACATCGTGCGCGAGTGCGAGCAGCTCGCCGCCAAGGGGGTGCGCGAGATCACGCTGCTGGGCCAGATCGTGACCAGCTACGGCCGGCGCGACTACACGCACACCGGCGGCATTTCCCCTTTCGTGCAGTTGATCGAGCGCGTCCACGCCATCCCGGACATCGCACGCATCCGCTTCACCTCGCCGCACCCGCGCGGCTTCAAACAGGACCTCGTCGAGGCCTACGGCCGGCTGCCCAAGCTCTGCCCTTACGTGCATCTGCCGCTGCAGTCCGGCAGCAACCGCATCCTGAAGGCGATGAACCGGCCCTACTCGCGCGAGCGCTACCGGGAGATCGTGGACGCCCTGCGCGCCGTCACGCCGGACATGTATTTTTCGACCGACGTGATCGTGGGCTTCCCCGGCGAAACCGAGGGGGATTTCGCGCAGACCCGCGAACTGTTCGAGGCCTGCAACTACGACATGGCCTACATCTTCAAGTATTCCATCCGCACCGGCACCCCGGCCGAGGCGATGCCGGACCAGGTCCCCGAGGAGGTGAAGGAGGCGCGCAACCGGATCCTGCTCGACCTGCTGCGCGCCAATTCCGAGCGCCGCAATGCCGCCCTGCTCGGCACCGTGGAGGAGGTGCTGGTGGAGGGGCCGGACAAGACCGGGAAAAAATTTACGGGCCGCACCCGCGGCAACCGGGTGTGCGTCTTCGACGCCGACCCGCGGCTGGTCGGCGAACTCGTGCCGCTGAAGATCGAACGCGCCTCCGTGAGCACGCTCTACGGTTCGCTGGTGCTCAGGGGAGTTGAAGTTTAAGTTTGAAGTTGAAGTAACTTCGTCGCCCGACTTTCCACTCGTCGCCTGCTGCATCTTCAACTTCAACTTTGTGCTTCAACTTTGATGTCGCTCACCCTCGCCACCCTGATTCCCGGACTGCTGCTGCTGGCCGTGGGCGCCGCGCTGGCCTCGGGACATTCGACGGTGGGGGCCTTGCTCAAGGCGCTGCCGCGATCCGTCCCGGCCACCTGGGTGTTCTTCGGCGCCGGCAGCCTCTGGTTTCTTCACCGGGTGTGGAACCTGTCGCCGGCGGACTTCGGCGAATACCGCACGCTGCTCACGATCTTCTTCGCCGCGGTGGCGCTGCTGTCGTTCAGGTATGCGCCCGATTTTCTGGCGGTGCGCGGACTGGCCATCCTCATGCTGCTCGCCGCCACGCCGCTGCTGGACGCCGCCTACATGGAATATGAACGGCCGCAGCGGCTGTTCCTGGTGACGGCGGTCTATCTCGGCATCGCCCTCGCCATCTACCTCGGCGCCGCGCCCTACCGGCTGCGGGACTTTTTCGGCTGGCTCTTCCAGCGGCCGGGCCGCAGCCGGGCGCTGGGTGTGGGTCTGGCCGCCTATGGCGCGCTGCTGGTGGCGGTCGCCTTCACCTACTGATGACCACGCCGCGCCAGCCGACCGCCCTGCTGATTCTCGCCGGACCCGCCGGGGTCGGCAAAAGCACGCTCTGCGACCGGCTGGTGCGGGAAGAGCCGGGTTTTGAGCGGGTCATCACCGCCACCACCCGCCCGCCCCGGCCCAACGAAACCCACGGGCAGGACTATCACTTTCTTTCCGAGGCTGAATTTGACCGGCGGCTGGCCGCCGGGGAATTCCTCGAATGGGCCTGGGTGCACCGCAAGCACCGCTACGGCACGCTGAAAAGCGCCGTGCTCGACCGGCTGCCCCACACCAGTCTGGTGATGAACATCGACGTGCAGGGCGTGCGGAGCATCCGCGCCGCCGCGCTGGAACTGCCGGCCCTGCGCGGCCGGGTGGTGACGGTCTTTGTCGCACCCGACTCCATGGCGGTGCTGCGCGAACGCCTCGAAGGCCGCGGCCCGGTCAGCCCGGAGGAGTTGGAACGGCGGCTGCAGAGCGCGGAGCGCGAACTCGCCGAGCGCGACAGCTACGACTACGTCATCCACAGCGGGACCAAGGAGCAGGATTTTGAAGCGCTGCTCGGTTATTGGCGGACGGCCCGCCAAAAGCTGGCCGCCTCCTGACCGGCGCAGCAGGTTGCGGTGTTTGTCACGGCACCGCAGGTGGTCGCGCGGCGGCCGCTCGGTCCAGCCCCGGTCGAGGAAACGCCGGGTTCCTGCATCCATCACGGCATCCGGATCCGGACCCGGTGCGTATGTATGGGCGTCACCACTTCATGACCGGACCATCGGCGTGAAGAAACCCGACCATCAACCATCATCACCACAACCCTATCATGAACCTGTTCATTGCCCGAACCCGCCTGCGCTGCGCCGTGATCACCTCGCTGCTCGCGCTCAGTGCCGTATCCCTGTCGGCCAACTGGAGCCTTGGCATCAAGGCCGGTCTCGCCCCCATCACCAGCGGCGACGTCCACCGCGGCCTTTCCTTTGACGGCTCGGTTTTGCTCGGCCTGCCCGCCGGCAGCCTGCCGGTCGACGTCGATGCCAAGAGCTTTGACGACGTCTACAGCAAGTTCGAGGAGATCGCCTTCGAAGCCACGTATGCGGCGGGGGAAAATTGGGCCTACACGCTGGGGATCGGCTGGCTTTCCTCGGACGATGGCAACCTGCGCGTTGGCACCGTCGCCGGGGCGCTGCCGCTCGAAGGCCGTTTCAGTTCGTATGAAGATTTCGAGGTCTACGCCGGTGTGCGCTATAACTTTCGCGCCACCGAGCGCTGGAACCCCTACGTCGGGGCCCGGCTCGGCTACAAGCAGATCGACGAGATCACCGCCTCGTTCTCCGTGCCGAACACGCCGTTCAACGCGCCCTACCAGGCCGCGCTCACCAACGCGAAATTCTACGACGCGAGCAACGTCTGGGCCTACGGCCTGACGGTCGGCGTGGAATACAAGTTCAACGACCGGGTCGGCCTCGCCCTCGAGACGGGCTACTTTGGCCAGGGCGGTCTCAAGGACAACGACAGCGTCGTGGGCCTGTTGGGCTTGAACGCGCTCAACGATGAAGGCGACCTGAGCTATGTGCCGGTGCGTCTCAGCCTGAACTTCCGCTTCTGATCGCAACGTCTCGCGGCCCCGGTCGCGAAGATGAAGCGCCCGGTGGGGCCCTTGGGGTGAACCGATGCGTCACTCCAAGGGCCATCCCCGCGGGCGAAATGCAGGCAGCCCGCGAACCGGTCGAGCGCATCACCTGCAACTGCATCATCCACCGCGGGACGACTCCCGGGCGGTTTCAATTCCGGCGCGGGAGGTTGCGGTATTCGTCACTGCGCCGGAGGTGGTCGCGGAGCTGCTGCTCGGTCCACTCTTCCTCCAGCAGGAGCCGGCGGTAGGTGCGGAGGCCGGAGGGATCCGGCGCCCGCCGCAGCACGTCTTCGTAGGCACGTTGGATGATGCGGTCGACGCCGGGGCCGCGGAACTCCTCGCTGCGGCGCAGGTGATCGCGCAGCATGCGGTCGGTCCAGCCCTGGTCGATGATCATCGACCGGTAGTGGCGAAGCCCCGCCGGATCGGGCGCCCGGCCGAAAAGGTCCTCGTAGGCGCGGCGCACAATCTGGTCGGGATTGGCCGGCCGGCCGCCGCCGCGCCGGAGTTCGCGGTCCACGCGCACGGCGGAGATGGCGTCGTTCCAGCTTGCCCGGCCGACCGGGACCGGGCGGTCGGCGAGGTTGCGAATGTCCTCGGTCACGCGCATGACGTGCCCGCCGAAATTGGCGTGTTCGAACACATACAGCTCCGCGCCGCCCACGATCCGGATGGACGAGATGCGGTCGTTGATCCGGGCGCCGCCTTCGAACCGACCGTTGGCCAGATTGGGGATCTGTTCACCCGGATAGAGCACGAGGAAATCCCCGCGGTAGTTGGCGTGCTCGTAGAGGATGATATGCGGATTGTCCCGCGGGCCCGGGCGACCCGGAGCCTTGCCGGGTTGGGCCGGCAGGTGCACCACCAGCAGGAGGGTGAGGATGATGCCACTGGTTTTCATGCCCATTGAGACGGTTTGGCCGGGTGAATCATTCACTCTTTTTCGTCCACAAAATGGCAACCCTTGCTGACGGGATTGAGCGCGGCGGCGTGCACGACCAGCAGCGCGGTCTGCACGGCGTTGCGCAGCTCGATGAGATCGCGCGTAGGCCGGCAGTCGCGGTAGAAGGCCTGGATGTCCTCGCGCAGCTCCAGCAGGATGCGGCGGGCGCGGGTCAGCCGGCGCGGCGAGCGCAGGATGCCCGCGTAGTTCCACATCGTCTGGCGGATCTGCTGGAGATCCTGCCGGATGAGCAGCGGATCCGCCACCTTGTCCGGGCTGCGCCACTCGCGCGGCTGCGGGAGCGCGATGTTCGCATCCCGAACATGGCCGTTTTCGCCGTCGGCCGGCTCCGCGAGGTCGGCGCGGGCGCAGGCCTTGGCGGCGACGAGGCATTCGAGGAGCGAGGTGCTGGCGAGGCGGTTGGCGCCGTGCAGGCCGGTGCAGGCCGTTTCGCCGATGGCGTTGAGCTGGCGGACGTTCGTGCGCCCCTGCAGGTCCGTGTGCACGCCGCCGCAGGAAAAATGCGCCGCCGGCACGACCGGGATCGGCTCGCGCGTGATGTCCACGCCGTTGGCCAGGCAGCGCTCGAAGATGGAGGGAAAACGCTCGCGGATGAACCCGGGCTTGAGCGCCGAGAGATCCAGGTAAACGCAGGGCTCCCCCGTGGCAGCGAGGTGGTGCTGGATAGCGCGCGACACGACATCGCGCGGCGCCAGTGAGCCGAGCGGATGTGCCGCGTCCATGAAGCGCCGGCCCGTGCCGTCCACCAGCACGGCACCCTCGCCGCGCAGGGCCTCGGTGATGAGGAACGGCTGCGCGCCTTTCTTGAAGAACACCGTCGGATGGAACTGGACGTATTCGAGGTCCATCAAGCGCGCGCCGACGCGGTAGGCCATCGCCACGCCGTGGCCCACGCTGCCGGGCTGGTTGGTTGTGTGTTGGAAAATTCCGCCCAAGCCGCCAGTCGCGAGAATCGTCCGGCGCGCGGTGAAGGCGACGACCTCGCCGCTCGCCGTGTCGAGCGCGTAGCAGCCGAAGCAGGTGAGCGGCTCGTAGCGGTCGCGCGGCTCGGTGGAGTTGTGGGACAGCGTCAGCAGATCGATGGCCACGAAGCCGCTGCGCCGCGTGATGCCGGGCGTGGCGTCCACGCGCGCGGCCACGGCGGCGAGGATGGAGTGGCCGGTGGTGTCCTTGGTGTGGATGATGCGCCGCTCCTGATGGCCGCCTTCGCGGGTGAGGTGCAGGCCGCCCGCGGCCTCGCGGTCGAAGCCGACGTTGAGTTCGTCGATCAGCAGTTCCTTCACCGCCGCGGGGCCCTCGTTGACGAGTTGCGCGATCGCGGCGGGATTCGCGGTGCCGTCGCTGGCGTCGAGGATGTCCTGCGTGAGGCGCGCGGGATCGGGCGAGGTGTCGTAGATGATGCCGCCCTGCGCCCAGTCGCTGTTGGCCTGCAACGGCTCGGCGAGCGAGAGCAGCTCCACGCGGCGGCCGGCGCGGGCCATGTGCAACGCGTAGGCCGAGCCGGCGAGACCGGCCCCGAGCACGAGGCAGTCGGTGGAAAACAGCTTCATCCGCGGCGGCGGGCGGGCTGCAGATCCAGGCTCAGGTCGGCGGCGGCCACGGAGTGGGTGAGGGCCCCGATGCTGATGATGTCCACGCCGGGCAGGGCGTAGTCGCGCAGCGTGGCGTAGGTGACGCCGCCGGAAACCTCGATGAGGGCGCGACCGGCGACCGCCTTGACGGCGGCGCGGACCTGCGCAGGCGTCATGTTGTCGAGCAGGATGATGTCGGCGCCGGCCCGGACGGCCTCCTTCACCCCGGCGAGCGTCTTGGCCTCGACCTCGATCTTGGCGCCGTGGGCGGCGGCGGCGCGGCAGAGTTTCACCGCCTTGGCGAGCGAGCTGGCGGCGGCGATGTGGTTGTCCTTGATCAGCACCTGCTCGCCAAGCGAGCTGCGGTGGTTGAAGCATCCGCCGGTGCGCACGGCGTATTTCTCGAGCGCGCGCCAGCCGGGCGTGGTCTTGCGCGTGTCCACGATGCGCACGCCGGTGCCCTGCACGGCGGCAGCGTAGCGGGCAGCCTGGGTGGCGATGCCGCTGAGCCGCTGGAGAAAATTCAGCGCCGTGCGCTCGGCCGTGAGGATGGAGGCGGTGGAACCCGTGACGCTGAGCGCAAGGTCGCCCGGCTTGAGGCGTTGGCCGTCGCGGGCCAGCAGGCGGACTTTGAGCGCGGGATCGAGTTTGGCGAAAACCCGCGCGGCGATCTCCACCCCGCAGAGCACGAGGTCCTGCTTGGCGTCGATGACAGCGCGGCTGCGGTGCTTCGGCGGGAAGATGGCGCGGCTGGTGATGTCTCCCAAGCCGGCGTCCTCCTCGAGCGCGAGGTCGATCAGGTGTTCGGTGCGGGCGGTGATCATGCGAAATAAGTGGTTTAACCGACTACCCGGGGTTGGGTGCCTCAGTCCTTCGGGGCGAGTTCAAACATACGGTCGATGCAGCGGGCGGCGCGGTGGCGGATGTCGTCGTCGAGTGTGACGATTTGGTCGGGACGCGGGGCGAGCAGCGCATCGCGGACTTTTTCCAGCGAGTTCAGCTTCATGTAGGGACAGAGGCGGCAGCCGCCGATGAAGTGCTTCCCGGGTGTCTCGACCTGCAGGCGGCCGACGAGGCCGCACTCGGTGAGCATGAGGTAGTAGGGAGCCTCGCTGGTCTTGACGTATTTCATCATCGCACCGGTGCTGCCGACGAAATCGGCCACGGCGGCGACCTCGGGCGTGCATTCGGGATGCGCCACCACCTTCAGGCCGGGGAAACGCGCGCGCGCGTCGGCCACGGCGGGGGCGTCAAACACATCGTGCACGATGCAGGTGCCGTCGGAGGTGATGATCTCCTTGGCCACGCCGCGGCGCTTGAGCTCGGTGCGGATGTTCTCGCCCATGAGCCGGTCGGGCACGAAGAGGATGCGCTCCTGCGGGAGCTTCGCGATGATGTCGTAAACGTTGCCCGAGGTCACGCAGACGTCGGACTCGGCCTTCACGTCGGCGGTGGAGTTGATGTAGCAGACCACGGCTGCGCCGGGATAGGCCGCCTTGAGTTTCCTCAGCTGGTCGCCGCTGAGCGAGTCGGCCAGCGAACAGCCCGAGCCGCGGTCGGGCACCACGACGGTGGCGTCGGGCGAGAGGATCTTGGCCGTCTCGGCCATGAACACGACGCCCGCGAACACGATCATCTTCGCCTTAGCGTCGCGCGCCATGAGGCTGAGGTAGTAGGAGTCGCCCTTGTAGTCGCCGACACCATAGACGATCTCCGGCTCGACGTAGGAGTGGGTGAGGATGACGGCGTCCTTTTCCTTTTTCAGGCGGTTGATCTCGAGCGTGAGCGGCGCGAAATTCCGGCAGGCCTCGTAGTCCCACGATTTGCCCGGGGTGCAGTCCACCTGCAGGAACGCCTTGAACAGGCGTTCCGTCTCGGCCTCGAGTTCGGCGGCGGTGAAGGCGGCGTTGGTGGAAACCATGGGAGGGAAAAACCTAGGTCCAGAGACGGCCGTCGCAAGGCCGCTTCGTGTCTTGCGGCACGCCCGGGGGCTTCTGCAGGGCAAAACAAAAGGCGCGGTCCGGAAACCGCGCCCGTTTGTCAGGCTTCAAGCTGCGGGCGTGAAGGTTCGGTCCTTTGCCCTCCTTCGCCGAGGCTTCGGAGGGTGATTGGCCGGAAGAATCTCAGGCCTCCAATTGGGGCCGGGAAGGCTCCGGCCAATCAATGTGGAAGAACTTGCCGCGCTTCTGATCCACGCGTTCGTAGGTGTGGGCGCCGAAGTAGTCGCGCTGGGCCTGGAGCAGGTTGGCGGGCAGGCGGGCGGCGCGGTAGCCGTCGTAGTAGGCCAGCGCGGAAGCGAACGTCGGCACGGGGATGCCGTTCTCAGCGGCGAGGCTGACGACTTTGCGCCAGTTGGCCTGGGCCTGCTGGATGGTCTTGTTGAAGTAGGGGTCGAGCAGCAGATTCGCGAGCTTGGCATCCTTCGCGAAGGCCTCGGTGATCTTTTGCAGGAAGGCCGCCCGGATGATGCAGCCGCCGCGCCAGATCTGGGCGATCTGGCCGAAGTTGAGCTTCCAGTTGTATTCCACCTGGGCGGCGCGCATGAGCTGAAAACCCTGCGCGTAGGAGCAGATCTTGGAGCAGTAGAGGGCGTCGTGGATCGCCTGGATGAGCGCCTTCTTTTTGGCCGGGGAAACCTTCTTCACCTTCGGACCCTTGAGGACCCTGGAGGCGGCGACACGCTCTTCCTTGATGGCGGAGAGGCAGCGGGAGAAGACGGACTCGGCGATCGTCGGCGCGGCCACGCCCATGTCGAGGGCGTTGACCGAGGTCCATTTGCCGGTGCCCTTCTGGCCGGCGGTGTCGAGCACGACGTCCACAAAGGGCTTCTTCGTGACGGGATCCTTCTGCTTGAGGATGTCGGCGGTGATCTCGATGAGGAAGGAGTCGAGGGCGCCCCGGTTCCAGGCGGAGAAAATCTCGCCCATCTCGGCGGGCTTGAGGCCGAGCAGGCCCTGCATGAGGTCGTAGGCCTCGCAGATCATCTGCATGTCGCCATACTCGATGCCGTTGTGGACCATCTTCACGTAGTGGCCCGCGCCGTTCTCGCCGATGTAGGTGGTGCAGGGCACGCCGCCCTTGACGGGCCGGCCGGGCTTGGCACCGAGGAGGGGCTTGCCGGTCTTCCTGTCCACCTTGGCGGCGACGGCTTTCCAGATGGGTTCGAGTTGCTTGAAGGCGGCCTTGTCGCCGCCGGGCATGAGCGAGGGACCGAAGCGCGCGCCTTCCTCGCCGCCGGAGACGCCGGAACCGATGAAGAGCAGGCCTTTATCCTTCAGGGCTTTTTCGCGGCGGATGGTGTCGGTCCAGAGGGCGTTGCCGCCGTCGATGATGATGTCACCGGGCTCGAACACGGCGGCGAGGCCGTCGATCACCGCGTCGGTGGGCCGGCCGGCCTGGACCAGGATGATGGCCTTGCGCGGGCGGGCGAGGGAGGCGGCGAATTCCTCGAGGGTCTTGGTGCCGACGAGGCCGCCCGGGGTGTTCGGATTTTCGGCAACGAACTTGTCGGTCTTCTCGGTGGTGCGATTGTAAACCGAGATTTGGAAGCCGTGGTCGGCAATGTTCAGGGCCAGATTCTGGCCCATGACGGCCAAACCGATAAGGCCGATGTCGGAATGTGTTTTGCCCATAGTTGAGCCCCGAATCTAAGCCCCACCCCCGGGAACACCAACCCGATTTTGGGCATGACAGTAAATTCGCGCCGGACAGACCGCCGCCGCCGCGAACCGGACTACCGCTGCTTGTCCTGATAGCTGCCCTTGCTGGGGAAGAAGTTGGCCAGTTTCTCCACCACGGGCGTGGCCCAGGCCGGCTCGTTGCGCTCGTAGATCCACTGGAAGCCGATCACGGTGACGAGCACGAAGACGATGGCCCCGAGGATGGCCTTGTTCATGCCGGCGATTTTTTTGAGCAGGATGA
>JAHCLN010000086.1 GCA_026125215.1 Opitutaceae bacterium | reverse complement strand
GCTGCCCTGCGACTTGTGGATGCTGATGGCGTAGGCGAGGGCGACGTCGCCGAACTCGCCGCGGTCGAAAGCGTGGTGCTCGCCGTCGAAGTCGGCGATGAGCGTGCCTTTCTGCAGGTCCACGCTGACGACCGTGCCGATGTCGCCGTTGAAGAGGTTTTTGTCGTAGTTGTTGCGGAGCTGGATGAGCTTGTCGCCGGGGCGGTATTCGCCGCTGACAGTTTTGATGCCGCGGCCGTGGGGATTGAGCGCGGCCTGGAGCCGGGTGTTGAGGTTGGCCACGCCGGCCACGCCCTTGTGCATCGGGGCGAGCACCTGCACGTCGGCGACGGGGTTGAACCACTTGAAGTGCTGCGGGATGAACTGCGTGCAGAGCTCGATGACCTTGGCGAGGCAGTCGTCGGCGTTGGCGGCGGCGATAAAGTTGAGGTCGCTCCACGACTGCGCCTTGGCGACCTCGCCCACGACGGGCGGCGGCTGGCTGACGCCCTCGTTGATGGCGTGGGCGGTGGTGACGATGGCGCTTTCCTTGCCCTGGCGGTAAACGAACTGCAAACGCGTCACGGGGAGGATGGAAGCCTGAGGGCTGAGACCTGAAACCTGAGGGCTGAGTGTTGAAAGCTGAGAGCTGAGAGCGATGAGGTCCTTCAGCACGTTGCCGGCGCCGACGCTGGGGAGCTGGTCGATGTCGCCGACGAGCAGCAGGTGCGCGCGCACGGGCACGGCCTGCAACAGCGCGGCGGCAAGGCGCGTGTCGAGCATCGAGGATTCGTCCACGATGAGGAAGTCGGTGGCGAGGGGCTTGGACTCGTTGTGCACGAAGCCGCCGCCGGCGGGATCGTAGGCGAGCAGGCGGTGGATGGTGGAGGCGAAGCCGCCGGTCGTCTCGGCGAGCCGCTGGGCCGCGCGGCCGGTGGGCGCGGCGAGGGTGACGCGCGCCTTCTTGGCCTTCAGGATATCCACGAGGGCGCGGAGGATGGTGGTTTTGCCCGTGCCCGGTCCGCCGGTGAGGATGGTGAACTTGTGGGCCAGGGCGCCGGTGATGGCGGCGGCCTGCAGCGGGTGAAACTCGAAGCCGGCCTTGTCCTGGGCCCACTTTACGGCGGCGTCGATCTTGATGGCCGGCAGGCCGGAGGGAACAGAGTTGAGGCGGTGGACGACGGTGGCGATCTTGGTTTCAAAGCGGTCGTTGTGGGGCAGCTGGATGAACGACTGCGGATCGCGGGGTGCGGATGACGCAGCATCTGCGGGCGGGTGTAGAATTAGGTCCTTCGCGGCGATAAGGGCGTCGATGCGGGCCTCGATGCGCTCGGCGGAGGTCTCGAGCATCGTGGCGGCGTGGGTCACGAGGTCGCCGCGCGGGAAGCCGGTGTGACCTTCTTCCTCGAGGGTCTGCAGCGCGTAGATGAGACCGGCGTCGAGCCGGGGCGGCGCGTCGTTGGCGAAGCCGAGGTTGATGGCGAGGCGGTCGGCGGTCTTGAAGCCGATGCCGTCGATCTCGCGGGCGAGGCGGTAGGGTTCGGCGGCGATGATCTTCTGCGCGGCGGTGTCCCACTTCTTCACGATGCGGACGCACTGGGCGGTGGTGACGCCGTAGGTCTGGAGAAAGATGTGCACCTCGCGGAGCGTCTTCTGTTCCTCCCAGGCGGCCTTGATGGAGGCGGCGCGGACCTTGCCGATGCCGGGGACCTTGCGGAGCTTGGCCGACTCCTCGCTGAGCACCTTGAAGGTGTCGGTGCCGAAGGCGTCCACGATCTTGTTGGCGTAAACCTTGCCGATGCCCGGCACGAGGCCGCTGCCGAGGTATTTGCGGATGCCGTAAACGGAGGAGGGGAGTTCGCTCTTGAACGCGGTGACCTTGAACTGCGCGCCGTGCTGCGCGTGCTTGGTCCATTCGCCGGTGAGTTGGAGCGTCTCGCCGCATTGCACGCCGGGCAGCGGGCCGGTGATGGTGACGCGCGCGTCGGCCCCTTGGGCGTTATCGGGCTTCAGTTCGGCGATGGTGTAGTGGTTCTCCTCGTTGAAGAAGATGATGCGTTCAAGGACGCCGGTGAGGGAGGCGGGTGCGGGGGAGGCCACGGATGCAACGGACGAAAACCGCCGGAGCCGGCCGAGGCAACTGCGGGCATTGGACAACGGCCCGAAATCCGCCAAGCTCCCGGGCATGCGCTATTTTGAGGATGTGGCGGCGGGCGACAAATTTCACACCGGGGAGCACGAGATGACGCCGGAGGAGATCATCGCCTTTGGCCGGCAGTATGATCCGCAGGCGTTTCACACCGATCCCGTGGCGGCGGAAAAGACATTGTTCGGCCGGCTGGTCGCGAGCGGCTGGCACACGGCGGCCGTGACGATGCGGCTGATGGTGCGCAGCGACATGCAGCTCGACGGCGGCGTGATCGGCCAGTCGGTGGACGTCATCCGCTGGCCGCGGCCGGTGCTGCCCGGCGACCGGCTGCGCGTCACGATGGAGGTGGTGGACAAGCGCGAGTCGCCGCACCGTTCCGACCGGGGCATCATCAAGCTGCGCAGCCGCACGCTGAACCAGCACGGCAAGATCGTGCAGGACATGACGGCGAGCCTGCTGATCGCGCGGCGAGCCTCCGTCACCGGGACGGCGGAGGGCATACTTGGCTGATTTGCGGCGTTGCGTGCCGGGGCGAGTTGGGATTGGCTGCGGTCATGAAAATCCTCGCGGACGTGCTGGTGGGGCTTGTCGTGTTGCTGCACCTCTGGTTTCTCGTGCTGGAAATGTTTTTGTGGACCAAGCCCTACGGCCGGCGGGCGTTTGGACTGACGGCGGAGAAGGCCGAGGCCACCAAGGCGCTCGCCGCCAACCAGGGACTCTACAACGGCTTTCTCGCCGCCGGGCTGGGGTGGGGACTTTATGCCGGCGCCGACGGCTATCCGGTGAAGGTGTTTTTCCTCGGCTGCATCATCGTGGCGGGAATCTTCGGCGCGGCGACGGCCAGCCGGAAAATTCTCTGGGTGCAGGCGGTGCCGGCGGCCGTGGCGCTCGCGCTCGTGTGTTGGACGCAGGCCTGACGATTTGCCCATGGAATCCCTCGCCGCTTCCGCCTTCCTGCCGATCATCCAGCTCGCGATCACGCCGGTGATTCTCATCTCCGGCGTCGGTGCGCTCATGCTCACGCTGACCAACCGCATGGCGCGCATCGTGGACCGCACGCGCGTGCTGGCGGTGCAGGTGCAGGCCGCGGCCGGCGACGACCGCCGGCATCTGGAGAACCAGCTCACGATCATGTGGCGGCGCGCCAAGCTCATCCGCATGGCGGTGACCTTCGCCGGGCTGAGCATGCTGGTGGCCTGCGTGCTGGTGATCGCGATCTTTGCCGCCGCGCTGCTGGAGACCGACCTCACGGGCAGCCTGAAGGTGCTTTTCACCGCCAGCATCCTGCTGCTGATCGCGGCGCTGGGCGCGTTTTTGCGCGACATCTATGTGTCGCTCCAAGCGCTCAAACTGGAAGTGGACCGCGCGCGCGGGCGCTGATTTCAGGATTTTTTGTTGCCGGCCTGTTGGTCGCGCAGGGTGCGGATCAGGTCGCGGATGTCGCGGCCGGCCTTGAAGCCGACGTAGAAAACGAGGAAGCCATACCACGCGACGGAGCCGAGGATCAGGGCGGCCCAGAAAAGGACAAAAGGGTCTTTCATGATGCGGCGCGGCGGGTGGTTGAGGCCGGGACAGACAGCGAGCCGAGGATCATGCCCAGTGCCGCGAGGGCGAAGGCCGAAAAGCCGGCGACCTCCGGCGGGATGGAGAATTTTTTGCCGATGAGCAGGAAGGTGACCGGGCCGATCGCGCCCATGATGAGCGCGGCGTAGGCCCCGCGGGCGTTGGCCCGCGGCCAGTAGAGTCCGGCCACGAGCAGCGTGAAAACGCTGGCGAGGTAGATGTTGCCGGTGACGGCGAGGTAGTCCCAGGCGTTGCCGGGCAGTTCATACCAGAGGCCGTAGAAAAGCAGGAAGACGCCGATGCCGAGCACAAGCAGCCGTGTGAGCAGGAGGCGGCCTTGGGGCGAGAGCGGGTTTTTGAGGCAGGGCGTGATGAGGTCGTTGTAGATTACCGTGGCCCAGGTGAGCAGGTAGCCGCTGTCGGTGGACATCTCGGCCGCGAGCATCGCGGCGATGACGAGACCGATGAAGCCCACCGGCAAAATGATGCCCAGATAATGCGGCATGGCGGTGAGCGAGGAGATACCTTCCGGCAGGCCGCCCTGTTGGGCGAAGTAGGCGAAAGCCGCCGCGCCCCAGAGCCCCGGCAGTAGGAAGCGGCCGACGAAGTAGAACGATGTGCGCCGATACATCCGCTGCGCCGTGCCGGCATCCTTCGCCGCGAGCACGCGGCTGATGACGGTCTGCCAGGTCGTGGCCGCGGCGATCTGCAGCACGAGCATCCACAGCAGGTAGCCCCAGCCGAGGCTGGAGCCGTGGAAAGGGTTGAAGGGATGCGCCTCGAGTTTCATGCCCGCGGAGCCCGCCCAGGCCGCCTGCAGCGAGGCCACAAGCTCGAAGCCGCCCGCGTGGATAAGCACCAACACGGAGGTGACCACGATGCCCGCGCCCATCACGAGAAACTGCAAGTAGTCGGTCACGAGCACGGAGAGCATTCCGCCCAGCGCGGTGTAGAGCAGCACGAGCCCAAGCAGGATGGTCATCACCCATTCCAGCCAGTGCGGCGGCATGCCGGTGGACCACACGAGAAATTCGCCGCCGAGCCGCAGGAAGATGCCCATGTTGAGCAGGCCGCCGAGCACCACGAACAGCCCGGCCAGCCAGCGCACGCGGACGCTGAAGCGTTTCTCGAACAATTCCGGAATGGTCATCACCCCGGCGGTGCGCAGCGGCCTGATGATGAAGCCGGTGCGGCCGACGAGGTAGAAAGCCGCGGCCATCAGCACGCCGATGCTGGCGCCCGCGAGGCCCTTCTCGAAACCGAGCTGCGCCGTATACATGATCGTGACGAGCCCGAGCTCGGTGGCCGCGAGCGAGGCGATGCCGAGGTTGACGTTCATCTCGCGGCCCGCGACGGCGAACTCCTCCACGCCGCGCACATAGCGTCGCATCCAGATGCCCGCGACCATGCAGCCGGCGAGGTAGGCGATGATGATGAGCCAGTCGAGGGCGGTGAGGGTCATCCGGGGCGGGCCTGCAGGCCCGGCGGTCACGCTGGCCGAAGCCGGGCGGGAATAAAGCCGATTCTGTGTTTGCTACCCACCGGACCTTTCGGCGGTCGGCGGCCGGCCGTGGGCCTTCCGGTAGTCGCGGGAAAACTCGTGCACGCGGTCGTAGCCGATGCGCAGCGCGATCTCGGTCATGTTGAGATCGGAGTAGAGCACGAGGCCGCGGGCGAGGCTGAGGCGGATCTGCTTGAGGCGCTTCATCGGGGCGAGGCCGACGGCTTCGCGGCAGGCGCGGGCGAGGGTGTTGGGACTGCGGTTAAATTGGGTGCACAGCTCGGCCAGCGTCGGGGCGCGCTCGATGTGCTGCCGGGCCCAGGTCTCGACTTCCCACCAGAGCCGGCCCGCGGGGGTGGCGGCC
The DNA here is from genome assembly GCA_026125215.1 of Opitutaceae bacterium. Classification (GTDB taxonomy): domain Bacteria; phylum Verrucomicrobiota; class Verrucomicrobiia; order Opitutales; family Opitutaceae; genus UBA2377. The sequence goes on along the minus strand of JAHCLN010000086.1, from coordinate 9,333 downwards.
GGCCGGTCGTCACCCCGGGTGTCCAGCCCGGCAAGCAGCGCGAGCAGGTGCGACTGGCAGACGGCATCGCGCCGCCACGAAGGCGGTTGCCGCCAGGCGGCGTGGAGTGCGGCGAAGGCCGGCTCCAAGGCGGCTTGGTCCGGCAGCAGGCGGCGGGCAAAATCCGGCGGGCTCAGCGTCGGCGCGCTGAAGTTTACCGCATACCAGACCCAGGGCGCGCGCAGCACCCGGCCCTCGACCCACTCGTCCTCGTGATACCACACGAGCGTGCCGGGAGTGAGCCGTTGCCGTCGGCCGTTGCTGGTTTGCTCCACTTCGCCCGCCACGATGAGGTGGATCAGGTGACCCGGCAGGGAAGTGGCGGTGAAGGTGAAGTCCGCGGTCCGCCGTTCGAAACGCTCGACAAGGCGGATGCCCTCGATGGGCGAGGGACCGGTGGCAGGGCTGGCAGGCATGGCGAAAATTGCTAAACAACGTTTCGGCCCAGCTAAAGACGAAATCCCGGTTTCCCTGCTAACGTGCGGTCCGGTTTACCCATGAAAAAGATCAATTCCGCCGAACTGGCCGCCGGCTATGAACGCGATGGCTTTGCCATCATCCCCGACCTGTTGGGTGCCGAGGAATGCGAACGGCTCAAGACCGAGGCGCGCCATGTGCTCGACCATCACGCCAAGCCCGGCTCCTCCGTCCATGTGCATGTGGCGGCGGTCAACCCGGCCTTTCGCGCTCTGGCGGAGGATGCGCGCCTCGTGGACATCCTCCGGCCGGTGATGCCGCACGGCGTGATGTTTTTGAGCGACAAGATTGTTTACAAATCGCCGGACAAAACTTTCCCCACGCCCTGGCACATCGATTGTTTCTACTGGCGCAACACCCGGCCGAAGCTCTCGGTGTGGATTCCGCTGGACGATGCGCTGCCGGAGAACGGCACGCTCACGGTTGTGCCCGGCAGCCACAAAAAGGACTGGCGCATGGTGAAAATGGGCCTCCCCAGCGGGGATTTCCAATACGAGCTGGCGGAGCAGGGCTGGCGGGAGGGCGATGTCGTCACCTGCGCCATCCGGCGCGGCACGGCGATCATCTTTTCCGATCGGCTGGTGCATGGCTCCACGCCCAACACCGCGGGCAAAGACCGCTACGCCATCATCAGCACCTACCACGCGCCAGCCGCGGACGAGCCCTTCGACCTCGAGTTCCCCGCGCGCAAAGTCCTCGTGCCGGCGGCGTGAGGTTTTGCCGCAACGCAGACTCGCCAGCCGGCGCAGTGTCCCCAGTCTGGGCCCGCTTGAGCACTGCGACTAACGACCGGTATTCCAAGGGTATCGCCGCCTACGCTGGGGCGCCGCCTGGATGGCAGGGGATTGGATCCGGAAGGACATGACCCAGCCCTACGACCGGATTGCAGGGCAGTGGGCGGCGATGCGGGTGGCATTGCGGGCACAAGACCGGCCGTTGCTGGAGCGGCTGCTGGAGGGGTTGCCGCCGGGCGCGGAGGTGCTCGATCTCGGCTGCGGCACGGGCAGGCCGAATGCGGAATACATCGTGGCCCGTGGCTATCGGGTGACCGGCGTGGACCAATCGGCGGCGATGTTGGCTAAGGCGCGGGAATTTCTGCCGGGATGTGACTGGATACAGGCGGAGTTGGATGCGGTGGAGTTGAGCCGGGGTTTCTCCGCCGTGCTGTGCTGGGATGCGTTGTTCCATCTGGAGCGCGCCCGGCACGGGGCGGTGCTGACGCTGGCGTGGCGCACGCTGCCGCCCGGCGGGCGGCTGTTGTTCTCGACCGGCGGCTCCGCGCATCCGCCGTTCCGGGACACGATGTGGGGCCACGAGTTTTTCTACGACGCGCACCCGCCGGCAGAGATGGTCGCGCTGACGGACGCGACGGGCTTCCGCGTTCTTGCGGCGGAGATGGTGGATCCGCCGACCGGCGGGCGGGACAAGGGCAAGCTGGCGATCCTCGCGGAGAAGCTGTAAAGGAATCGCTGTAGGCTCAGCGGTTGACGCAAGCGATACCGAAGCTATGTTTGCGGCATGAAAACGCTGGACTTCACCTATTGGCAGGACGGTCACCAATGGGTCGGACATCTGGATGAGTTTCCCGATTACCAGACTCAGGGTGAAAGTATCGAGGACCTGAAGGCGCACCTGATGGACCTCTACAAGGATCTGTCATCGGGTGTCATTCCGAACGTGCGGCGTCGCGCCAAACTGGAAGTGGCATGAAGCGACGGGACCTCATCCAGAAGCTTGAGCAGCTGGGGGTGGTCTTCATCAGGCATGGCGGGAAGCATGACTGGTATCAAAATCCCTACACCAAGATTTCCCAGCCCGTGCCAAGGCATGTTGAGATCAACGAAATGCTCGCGCGGAGCATATTCGGAAATTGGGTGGCAGGTAAGTTTACCGTTGAGATCGGGTCGGCCCGACAATTTCGATTATTGGCAATCAAGCGGCATTACTGGATGCCAACAATCGCGGGTGCGGTCAGAGGGTCAGCGCCAAACCCAATTCGTCAAGGTTGGGGAAGACGCAGTCGGCCCCGGCGGCGGCGAGTTGCGCGGCATCGTGGGTGCCTGTGGTGACGCACCAGCAGGCGAAACCGCCGTTGCGGCCCGCGGCCACGTCGAAGGGCGAGTCACCGATCAGCAGGGTAGATGCGGGAACGGCTTCGAGCTGGGTGAGCACGTGGGCGGCGAATTCCGGCTGCGGCTTCAACCAAGGGGTGTCGCCGGCGCCGTAGATGCCGGAAAGGAAAGGCGTGAGTCCGAGGTGTGCGCAGATGCGCCGGGAGGAGTCGCCATGCTTGTTGGTGAAGACGGCGAGGGTGCAACCGCGCCCGTGCAGAGTTTGCACGAGGTCGAGCGCACCGGGCAGGAGTGTCACGTCCTCCAGCAGGATTTTTTGCGAGTAGGCGAGGTGGACCGTCATGGCGGCGGGCACGAGCTCAGGCGGCAGGAACCGTCCCATGGCCTGCGCCAGCCCGCCGCCGACGGCCGCCCGCACTTCCGCCAGGGTCGGCGCCGGACGGCCGAATTGCGGCAGGGTGTGGACGTAGCAGCGGTGGATGGTCGTGAAGGCGTCCACCAGCGTGCCGTCGAGATCGAGCAGAACGGTGCGAAAAGACATGACGGGACCACGTTGCCGCACGGCTACGCAAGAATACGAACATTTTTAGGGTTTTGCTTTCCGGGCAGCCCGCTACAACCAGCTGCATGTGTGCCGCACCCACCGCCGCCTATGCCTCGGCCGAAGCCGACGGCGATGAGCTGAAGGTTGCGCTGGCCGGCGACTGGCGCATCACCGGTCCGCGTCCCGCTTGGGAGGAGCTGCGTGCCGGCCGGGAGCCGCAGCGCGTGAGCCTGCGGGTGGACGAGATCGGCAAATGGGACAGTTCGCTGCTGCTCTTCCTGTTCGAGGTGCAGCAGTGGTGCCGGGTGACGGGGGCCTATTTTGACGGCGGGACGCTGCCGGAAAAACTGCGCGCGATGCTCGACCAACTGGCACGCTCGCACGAGACCAGCGTGCCGTTTGACCGTTCGGAGAGCTTCATGGAGACTGTCGGCACCGCAACCCTCCAGGTCTGGCAGAAGGGGCGGGAGATCGCACATTTCGTGGGCGAGTGCACCCTGAGCCTCGGCAAGCTGGCCCGGCAGCCGCACAAGTTTCGCTGGCGCGACTGCCTGCACGAGATGCAGCAGTGCGGGGCGATGGCGCTGCCCATCGTGAGCCTGATCAGTTTTCTGGTCGGCATGACGCTGGCCTACACCGGCGCGCTCGTGCTCCGGCAATACGGCGGCGACATCTACGTGGCGGATCTCGTCGGCGTGGCGATGGCGCGCGAGATGGGGGCGCTGATGACGGCCATCGTGCTGGCGGGCCGCACCGGCGCGGCCTACGCCGCGCATCTCGGCAACATGAAGGCCAACGAGGAAATCGACGCGCTCTCCACCCTGGGCATTTCACCGGTGGATTTTCTCGTGGCACCGCGGCTGCTGGCGCTGACGCTCATGATGCCGCTGCTCTCCCTCTATGCCTGCTGCGTGGGCATTGTGGGCGGCATGGCGGTGGCCTGGTCGGTGCTCGACATCCTGCCCGTGGCCTTCTGGGTCGAGATGCTGACCATCGTTGACCTGTCCGACGTGCTCTCGGGACTCATCAAGGCCGTCACCTTTGGCGTGATCGTGGGGCTGGCCGGTTGTCTCCGCGGGCTGCAGGCCGAGCGCAGCGCGGCGGGCGTGGGGCAGGCGGCGACTTCGGCCGTGGTCACCGCCATCCTGTTTATCATCGTGGCCGACGCCGTGTATGCGGTGGTGTTCGACATCCTGGGGATCTGAACCATGGAAGCTCCCGCGCAATCCGCCGATTCTCCCGCCATCGCCGTCGACGGCGTGACCTGCGGCTATGACGGCGGTCTTGTCGTCCTGAAGGACATTTCCTTCCGCGTGGCATGCGGGGAGATTTTTTTTATCATCGGCGGTTCCGGCTGCGGCAAAAGCACGCTCCTGCGTAATCTCATCGGCATCCACCAGCCGCTGGCGGGCTCGGTGCGGTTCAACGGCGAACCCTTCCAGTATCACGACCCCGCGGCCCGGCGCGAGATGCTCAAGACCTTCGGTGTGCTCTACCAAAGCGCGGCGCTCTGGAGCTCGCTGACGCTGCGCCAGAACGTGGCCCTGCCGCTGGAGGAATACACGGCGCTCAACCGCCGCGAAATCGAGGAACTCGCGACGCTGAAGCTTGCCCAGGTGGGGCTCACGGGCTTTGAGGATTACTATCCGTCCGAGATCAGCGGTGGCATGAAGAAACGCGCCGGTCTGGCCCGGGCGCTCGCGCTTGATCCCGCGATCGTCTTTCTCGATGAACCTTCGGCGGGACTGGATCCCATCACCTCGCGCAAGCTCGACGAACTCGTGCTCCAGATCCGCGAGATGTTCGGCACCACGCTCGTGGTGGTGTCCCACGAGCTGGCCTCGATCTTCAGCATCGCCGACCGGGTCATCATGCTCGACAAGGCCAGCAAAGGCATCATTGCCGAGGGCCCGCCGCGCACGCTGGCCCGCGAAAGCCGCGACCTGCGGGTGACGGAATTTTTGCACCGGGGCGACCGGTTGGAGGCCGCGCCATGAAACCGTCGCCGATTGCGGGGCAGGGTTGCCCCGGTCCCCTTCGTCCCCACCATCAGTCCCAGGACCCCGTATGAAAACCAAAGTCAGTCCCGCCATCGTGGGTGCCTTCGTGATCGGCGCCTTTGCCCTCGGCGTTATCGCGTTGCTGTCCTTCGGCGGCATCAGCCTGTTCTCCAAGCCGCAACGTTTCACGGTGGATTTCAACGAGACCATCCACGGGCTCGACCTCGGCTCGCCGGTCAAACTCCGCGGCGTGCGGGTCGGCCGTGTGGTGGACCTCAGCGTGCGGTTTGACGAAACGGCCAAACAGTCCGTCGTCACCGTGTTGTGCGAATTCAACCGCAGCATCGTCACCGGGTCCGACGGCAACGCCATCGACATTTCCGACCGCGAGGCGCTCCAGCGGTTGATCGACCAGGGCCTGCGGGCGCAGCTTGGCGTCATCGGCCTTGCCACCGGCCTGCTCTACGTGGAGCTGGACTTCCTCGACCCGGAGGAGCACCCGGATCTCCACCGCCGCACCGACGGCAAATATGCGGCCGTGCCCGGCGTGCCTTCGGCCATCTCCGAATTCCAGGCGAGTTTTACGCAGATTCTCGCGGATGTGAAAAAGGCGGACCTGGCCGGCCTCTCCCGCGATCTGAAAGAACTGCTGGCCGTGACCCGCGGCAAGGTCGAGGGGTTGGATCTCGCCGCCCTTTCGGCCGAATGGACGGCGGCGGGCAAATCCTTCAATGCGCTCATGGCCGGTCCCGAGGTCAAGGAGGCCTTCGTCAATCTCAACGAAACCCTGGCCGACATGCGGCGGGTGCTTGCCCGGCTTGATCGCCAGATCGACCGCACCGGCGAAGGTCTCGATGCGACCCTCGCCGAGGCCCGCACCACGCTGGAGTCCTTCAACGCTTCGGCGCAGACCGCCCGCCGTTTCATCGAGGCGCAGAACGGGCTCGGCGAGGAGGCGGCGCGGGCCCTGCAAAAACTGGGCGATGCCGCCGAGTCGGTGCAGCGCCTGACCGATTATTTGGAACGCAACCCCAACGCTCTCATCACGGGTAAACGCCCGCCCCAATGATTTCCGGAGGCTTCATGAAAAACCATCCCGCCGCCCTCGTGTTTTCCGTGGCCGTTGTGCTGTTCGCCGCCGGCTGCTCGCTGCCGCAGGCCCAGCCCGATCCCACGCGGTTCTACGTGCTGACCGCCCCTGCTGCCGCGGTCCCCGTGACGGACGGAGCCGTCATCGGTCTGCGCAATGTCGAGGTCGCCGCCTACCTGCGCTCACGCTCGCTGATTGTCCGCCAAGGCGAGCACGAGGTGGAGTTCCGCGAGTTTGCCCGTTGGGGTGAAGCGCTGGATGCCGGGCTGGCCCGGGTGCTGCGCGAAGCCCTGCTCGCCACGGGTGCGGCCGAGCAGGTGGTGGCGACGCCGTTCCCGCTGGACCAGCACCGCGATTTTGATGTGAACGTGCGCGTGCTGGCCTGCGAAGGCGGTGCGGATGGCACCGTTCGTTTCCGCGCCGGCTGGGAGCTGTGGAGCACCGGCGCCGGCGCCGAGATCGTGGAGCGAGGCGATTACCAGTCTGCCGGCCTGACGTGGGACACGCGCTCCGAGGCCAGCCTGGTTGCCGCCCTCAGCCAGGCGGTGGCAGGACTGGGGGCGGAAATCACCGCGGCGGTCGGCCGGCAGTAGGCGGGAGTTTTATTTCAGCGCCTTGGCGATGCGTTCGAGGGCCTGCTCGACGTTGCTGCGGGAGTTGAAGGCGCTGATGCGCACGTGGCCTTCGCCGCACTTGCCGAAGCCGGCGCCCGGGGTGCAGACGACCTGGGCTTCGTTCAGCAGCTTGTCGAAGAAGGCCCATGAATCCGTGCCCGTGTTGATCCAGATGTAGGGAGCGTTGTCGCCGCCGACGCAGGAAAGTCCGAGACCGGTCACGGCCTTCCGGATGAGAGCGGCGTTGCCGAGGTAGAAGTCGGTCATTGCCTTCACCTGCTGCTTGCCGGCGTCGGTATAGATCGAGGCGGCGGCCTTTTGCACGGGGTAGGAGACGCCGTTGAACTTGGTGCTGTGGCGGCGGTTCCAGAGGGCGTGGACGGAGTGGGCGTTGCCGGCGGCATCGTAGGCCTGGAGCGACTTGGGGACGACGAGGTAGGCGCAGCGCGTGCCGGTGAAGCCGGCGGTCTTGGAGAAGCTGCGGAACTCGATGGCGACGTCGCGGGCGCCCTCGATCTCGTAGATCGAGTGGGGGATTTGCGGGTCGCGGATGTAGGCCTCGTAGGCGGAGTCGAAGAGGATGATGGCGTTGTTCGCCTTGGCGTAGGCGACCCACGCGGCGAGCTGCGCTTTGGTGGCGACGGCCCCGGTGGGGTTGTTGGGGAAGCAGAGGTAGATCAGGTCGGTGGCGACGGACGGGATGGCGGGCACGTAGCCGTTGGCGGGCGTGCTCTCGAGGTAGGTGATGCCCTCGTAGCGGCCGTTGACGTTGCCGCCGGTGCGGCCGGCCATGACGTTGGTGTCCACGTAAACCGGATAGACGGGATCAGGAATCGCGAGCCGGATGTCGGCGCCGAAGATTTCCTGGATGTTGCCGCAGTCGCACTTCGAGCCGTCGGAGACGAAGATCTCGTCGGCGTCGATCTTGCAGCCGCGCGCGGCGTAGTCGTGCCGGGCGATGGCCTCGCGGAGGAAGGCGTAGCCCTGCTCGGGACCGTAGCCCTTGAAGGTGGCGCGGTCGGCGAGTTCGCTCACGCCGGCGTGGAAGGCCTCCAGGCAGGCGGCGGGCAGCGGCTCGGTGACGTCGCCGATGCCGAGCCGGATCACCGGCTTCGACGGGTTGGCGGCGGCATAGGCGCTCACGCGCTTGGCGATGTCGCTGAAAAGGTAGGAGGCCTTAAGCTTGGTGTAGTTTTCGTTGATGCGGATCATGGGTGAGGAGTGGAAAGATTGGTGGGTGCAGGGAAGCCCGCCTTCGCCCAAGGGCTACGGCGGGTTCGTCCACAGTGAAGCTGAGGCGAAGCGGGCGAAAAACTTGAACAAACCCGGCGGCTTCCGTTAATTCAAGCCCGACGTTGTTCCTCGGCGTCATCTCCCTATGCAAACGATCACGACCATGGCGGATATGCGCGCGGCGGCGGACCAATGGCGGGCGGCCGGCCGGACCATCGCCCTGGTGCCCACGATGGGCGCCCTCCACGCCGGTCAGGAGGCCCTGATCCGCGCGGCCGCCGCCAAGGCCGACATCGTGGTGGTGTCCTGCTTCGTCAACCCGCTCCAGTTTGCCCCGAATGAGCTGATCGCCAACTACCCGCGCAGCCGCGAGGAAGACACGGCCTTGTGCGAACGCTGCGGTGCCGCCGCCGTGTTTGTCCCGTCCGCGGAGGAGGTCTATCCGAAAGGTTTCTCGACCTATGTGACGGAGGAAGCACTGAGCAAGCCGCTCTGCGGGCCGTCGCGCCCGGCGCATTTCCGCGGGGTGGCGACCCTGATGGCGATCCTGTTCAACCTCGTGCGTCCGCAGTATGCGTTTTTCGGCCAGAAAACGGCGCAGCGCGCGGCCATTGTGCGCAAGATGGCCGCCGACCTGCGGTTCGAGGTCGAGGTGATCGTGGTGCCGACCGTCCGCGACGCCGACGGCCTGGCCCACGGCGTGCGCAACCGCGAGTTCACATCCAGCCAGCGGCAGGAAGCGCTGGCACTCAGCAAGGCGCTGAGCAAAGCCCGCGAGATGGCGTCCGCCGGGGTGCGCAGTCCCGACCGCATCATCGCCGAAGCCACCCACATCATCGGCCAGCACCGGCGGGTGCGGATCATCTACGTGGCCATCGTGGACCATGTGACCATGGAGCCCATGCGCGAAGTGGTGCCGGGCCAGTCCATGTTGGCCATCGCCGCGTGGGTGGATGAGGTGCGGATCATCGACAACACCCTGTTGTAAAATCGTTTAAGCGTGGTGCTAGTTTTTGGTCGAAATCTACCAAAATCTATCACTGAATCGGCGCTCCATGTCCTCCGCCCCCACGCCGCTTGCCCGCCTGCTCGATCTGTCGCATCAGCTCGGCCGGGAGGACCGGCGGCTCGCGATCCTCGGCGAGGGCAACACGTCGGTGCGCGTTTCGGACGGGACCTTTCTCGTCAAGGCCAGCGGCTCCAATCTCGGCGGCCTGACCGCGGCCGGCGTCACGGAATGCCGGTTTGCCGACCTGCTGGCGTT
>JAHCLN010000085.1 GCA_026125215.1 Opitutaceae bacterium | reverse complement strand
GAAAACGTCCTTGCGCGGCGTGACCAGGTAGCCGGCCTCGGTGGTCGGCAGCACCTTGCCGCCCATGCAGGAGAAGCCGGCGGCGTCGCCGACATTGCCCACGCGCAGGCCGTCAATCTCCGCCCCGTGCGCCTGGCTGCCGTCCTCGATCAGGAAGAGCTTGTGCTTGTCGGCGATGGCGCGGAGGCGGCTGAGGTTCGCGGGCTGGCCGAAGATGTGCACGGCGAGGATCGCCTTCGTGCGCGGGGTGATGGCGGCCTCGATCTTTTCCGGATCAATCAAACCGGTATCGGCCTCGACATCCACGAAGACCGGAATGGCGTTTTGGTGCAGGATGCAGGAGATGGACGCACCCCAGGTGTAGGGCGTGGTGATGACCTCGTCGCCGCAGCAGATTTCCAGGCCGGCCAGCGCGCCCTGCAGCGCCGCATGGCCCGAGCTGCAGGCGAGCACCTCGCGGCCGTCGTGGTAGCGCGAGATGGTGAGCTCGGCCTCCTCGATCTCCGGCGAATGAAACCGGCCGAGGCCGATCGCCTTGCCGGCGCGGAGCACCTCGGTCACGCGCGCCAGCGCGCGCTCCGAGAAATGCGGAAACTTGGAATAGCTGACTTCGCCGACGGCGGTGCCGCCGAGGAGGGCGAGTTTCGAGGCGGCGGGGGCAAGGGTGGTGCTCATGGTGCGTCCAGCTTAGCAGCCGCGGGCGGCGGCGGGAATGGCCGGGCTTACAATGCCATGTCGAATCTTACGGCCGCAGCGGGATCTCTGCCGCACGATCGGGAACTGTGGTGGACGCGCAGGTCCCTCTGCGCGTTGTGCACGCCAAGCCGGCAGAGGATCTGCCGGCCCACCTCAAATCCCGGCAGCAAAACAACGGCCTGGATATTCCAGGAGTTGGCCCCACCCGAAGGTTACGACTTGGGCGGGTGCCAGGCATCGGCGAGCGTGAACTTCCGCGGGTCCGCCGGCTCGGCGAGCGTGCGGTAGCGCGGCGCCCGGAGCCAGTGGGCTTTGCCGCAAAAAAGCGTTTCCAGGTGCGGCGGGATTTTTTTGCGAAACACCGGCGTCATGTCGCCGCCGTCCCACCAGGGGAACATGCGCGTGCCGTAGCCGCAGACGATGATGCCCCGCTCGCGGTCGCTGCGGATCTGGCCCGTGGCGTGGATGAGCGTCTCGGCGAAGAGCAGCGTCGAACCGGCCGGCGCGATCACCTGGTGGATGAGCGAGCGGTCGGCGTAGGCGCAGGCGATGATGTCCGCCTCGGGCAGGTCCAGCTTGTGGCTGCCCGCGATGACCACCGTGCCGCCGTCGTCGGGCCCGAGGTCCGTGAGGTTGGTGAGGGTCTTCACGAAGCTGCAGTGGAACAGCGAGTTTTTGACGTGCGTGCCGTAGGGCACGTCGATGCCGAGATGGAAGCCGAACTTCGGCTCCGGGGTGAACTTTTCCTTCGGGTTGCGGGAGTTGATGTGCGCGTTGAGCTCGACGATGCGCGCCTCGCCGCCGATCACCTCCTCGGCCATGCCCACAAGGCGCGGGTGTGCGGCGTAGGCGGCGAACACCGGGTCGGCCTCGCGGATCGCGCCCATGAAAACATGGTGCGGCAGGTCGATGATGAAGCTCGGCTCGCCCGGCCCGGGCGCATACCCCTCCGGCCGGGCGCGGATGGCCCGCTTGGTGCGCTGCATCGCGTCCATGATCGTGCGGCACTCCCTGCGGCTGAGCACACCGGGCACGACGACATAGCCGTGGATTTCAAAATGATAGCGCTGCGCCGGGGTCAGTGCGGGAAAGGGCCGCTCGAAGGTCGGTTCCATGGGAAGGGATGGCGGAGGGATGGGCGGACGCCGCGCGGGAATCAAGCCCGCAGCGACGTGCGCGGCGCGCGCCCCGTCACGCGCTTGAAGGCGCGGCTGAAGGTAAACGGGTCCGCGAAGCCCAGCTCCAGCGCCACCGCCTTCACGCTCGCGCCCGGCCGGCCCAGCTGCCGCTGGGCGCGGGCGATGCGCTCGACGAGGATGAACCTGCCCAGCGGCGTGCCCGTTTCCGCACGGAAGAGCCCGGTCAGGTAGTTCGGCGACACATGCGCGGCGCGTGCCACGTCGGCCAGCGCGAGCGGCCGGTGCGCCTCGGCCCGCACGAAATCCGCCGCGCGCCGCACGAGCTGGGCCCGCGTGTCGAGCTGGGCCGCGCCGCCCGCAAGCACCCGGCGATGCAGCGCCAGCGCAACGGTCAGCATCGCCTCGCGCAGCGCCTCGCAGTCCGGTGGCCGCGATTGCGCCGCGAACGTTCGCAGGGCCTGCAGGCGGGCCTGCGCGTCGGCAGGCAGGAGGCCGAGGTTCATCACCTGCTCAAGGGCAAACCCTCCGCGCCGGCGGTAGCGCGTGACGTGGAGCCGCGGGTCGGCCTCGTTCAGTCCCCACCACGCCAGCCGGTAGCCCTCCGCGCGCGCCACATAGGCCTCGGCATGCGCGGTGCCCGCCGGACAGACCACGAGGTCGCCTGCCCGCAGCACGCAGCCGGCATGGTCGAAGCTGAAACGGCACCGGCCCTCCAGCAGCAGGCACAGCTCGGCGTGGCCGTGGGCGTGGTCCTCGCCGTAAAGCACCGGGACAAACTTCGCCTGCCGCCGCTGCTCCGCCGGCCGCCGGCCCCGCCACGGCCCCAGCACCCGCGCCGGTTCCAGTTGCCCGAGCGCGACCACGAGTTCACGGCCGATGAAAGATGCGAGTGACACGGAAGTCGCGCTAGACAATGCCGCCCCACCCTGCAAAGCAATCTTCCTCCCCATCATGCTCAACCTCGCCCTTATCGGATGCGGCGTCATCGCGCAGTTTCACCTGCGCGCGATCGCCAAGATGAAAACCGCCCGTGCCGCCGTCGTCTGCGACCTGCGCGCCGAGCTTGCCCAGAAGACCGCGACGGAGTTCGGCGTGCCGCGCTGGACCGTGAACGCGGACGAGGTCTTCGCCGATCCCTCCGTTGACGCCGTCATCCTCGCCCTCCCCGCCTGCGCCCGCACCGAGCTCGCGCTCAAGGCCTTCAAGCACGGCAAACACGTGCTCACGGAAAAACCCGTGGCGATGAACGCCGGCGAGGTCCGCAGCCTCATCGCCGCGCAGGGCGACCGCGTCGGTGCCTGCTGCTCCTCGCGCTACCGCTCGTTCGAGTCCGCGCGCGCGGCGAACGCGTTCATCCGTAGCGGCGGCCTGGGCAAGATCCGCACCATCACCTGCCGGGCCGCCACCAAGCCCTCCGACCAACCCAACCCCAACCCGCCGGTCTGGCGCCTGCGCCGCGACCTCAACGGCGGCGGCATCTTCGTCAACTGGGGCTGCTACGACGTGGACTACCTGCTCGGCCTCGTGGACTTCAAGCTCACGCCGCAGTTCGCCCTCGCGCGGACCTGGCAGACGCCGGAGCCGTTCGGCGCCTACGCGGCCAAGGGCTCCGACGCGGAAACGCACATCGTCGGCCTCGTGACCTTCGCCGAGGGCTGCGTGCTCAACTACGAGCGGGCCGAGTTTTCCTCCCTGCCCGCCAACAGCGTGTGGCAAATCTGCGGCGACCGCGGCGCACTCGACCTGCAGATGCTCAAGGCGAAGACCGCCAACGTTGTCCTCACCGAACCCAACCCCGGCACCGGCACCCGGACCCGCGTGCTGTGGGAGGGCGACGAAGCGGAATCGTCCGCCGAGCACGACGGCGTGGTCTTCGACTTCGTCGGCGCCATCCTCGAAAAGCGCCCGCCGATGACCTCGCTGCACGACGCGCTGCTCTTCGCCCGCATCGCCGACGCCTTCTACGCCTCGGCCGATTCGGGCAAGCCGGTTCCGGTGGCGTAAGCGCTCACACCAACGCCCCGCCGCAGATCACACGCTCGACGGGGTTGCCGCCGAACTCGTGGGCGAGCAGGCGCTCGTCCTTGTGGTGGAGCAAAATGAGGTCGGCCCGCAGGCCGGGCTCGATGCGGCCGCGGTCCTTCAGGCCGAGCACGGCGGCCGCGTTGACCGTCGCGGCGGCGATGGCCTCGGCCGGCGACAGCCCGCAGTGGCGCACCGCGAGCGCAATGGCAAACGGCATGGAGTGCGTCGGCGCGGAGCCGGGGTTGCAGTTGGTCGCCAGCGCCAGCGCCCCGCCCTGGTCCACGAAAAACCCGGCGCGGGCGTAGCGGCCGTCGGTGTGAAAGCCGGTGGCGGGCAGAATCACACCTATCGTCGCCGATTGTGCGAGCGCGACGAGATCGGTCTTCTTACTCGCCTCCAAATGGTCCACACTGCGCACAAAGAGCCGGATCGCCTCCGGGATCATGCCGAGCGCGTTGAACTGGTCGGCATGCACGCGGACGGGGTGATGCTTGTGCGCCTTCTCAAAGAGCTTCACGCAGGCGGCCACGCTCCACGCGCCCTCCTCGCAGTAGGCGTCCACGGCGATGTCGGGAAACTCCCGTGACACCTCGGGCAGCATCTCCTTCACCACCATGCGCGCGTAGTCGTCGGGATTGCCCTCCACCGCGTGCCCCAGCAGGGCGGTCGCGACGACGGTGCCCGGCCAGTCGGCCGCGGCGCGGCGGATGGCACGCAGCATTTTCAGCTCGTTCTCGGTGTTCAACCCGTAGCCGCTCTTCACCTCCGCCGTGGTCGTGCCCTCGCGCAGCATGAGCGCCAGCCGGTCGCGCAGGCCCGCCGCCAGCTGTTTCTGTGTGGCCTCGCGCACCGCCCGCACGGTGGCATGGATGCCGCCGCCGTTTTTCAAAATTTCCAGATAGGTCGCGCCGCGGAGTTTCTGCTCCCACTCGTCGAGGCGGTCACCCGCCCAGCAGGCGTGGGTGTGGCAATCCACGAAACCGGGCATGAGCACCCGCCCACCCGCATCAATGACCTCCGCCCCGGCCGGCGCCTCCACCTTCGGGCCGACCGCGGCGATTTTGCTGTCCGCCACCAACACCTCGCCCGCCGGGATGACGCCGAGCTCGCCCAGCGCCCCGCCGCGCCGGGGCCCGGCATCGCCGGCCAGGGTGAGGATGCGGGCGTTGCGGATATGAAGGATCATCGGCGGGAAAATCCGTGCAGGAAGGTCAGGAAGAGGTGCGCGGCGATGCGCGCGGTGCGGCCGTCGGCATCGTGGCGCGGGTTGAGTTCCATCAGGTCGAAGCAACGCACGTGCGTGGCGGCACCGCAAGCCGCCACCCACTTCCCGGCCTCCCGCACGGTCCAACCGGCGGGGTTCAGCGCGCTCACGCCGGGCGCATGGGCGGCATCCAGCACATCGAGGTCGAAGCTTACGAACAGGTGTTTCACCCGCGGCAGCGCGACCTTGACACCGTCCGGGTAAGTCCGGCCGCCGTGCGCCTTGAACCATGCCAGGTGAACGGCGGAGTTCACCAGCGGGCGGAAGCCATGCAGGTGCAGCGCCGGCACCCCGCAATCTTCCACCAGCCGGCGAAAGGGCATGCCGGAGCCCGGCGTCTCGCGCACATCGAGATGCGCGTCGAAGTAGATCCCGACGGGCCGCGGATACGTTTGCGTCACGGCCCGAACAAACGGGAAGGTCAGATCGTGCCCGCCGCCCACGGCGACCGGGAAAAGGCCAGCCGCGAGCAGGGCCGCCGTCGCCGCGGTGACGCGGGCATGCGTTTCCTCCAACGTGCGGCCGGGGCGGACGTCGCCGGCATCATACACGCGCGGCAGCTCCGGCCGGTCGGCGCCGTAGCGGGCGAGCGCGGCGCGGAACGCCGCCGGACCGCCCGCCGCGCCGGGCCGGCCGCGGTTCAGTTTTACCCCGGTGTCGTCGGCCAATCCGAGCAGCGCCACGCGGCAGCCGGCGGGATCGCCCCGGCGGATGGTCGCCGCAAACCGCCCGGCCGGAATCGCACGCGGCCAGCGAGGCGCAACGGTGTGGGGAATCAGCCGGGAACTCATGACCGGTTCCGCATCGGGATCGGCACTTTCAACCGGTCGGCGCAGTCTTGCGCCAGGGTGTAACCGGCGTCGGCGTGACGGAAGACGCCCATCATGGGATCGTTGGTGAGCACGCGCCGCAACCGGCGCGCAGCGGCCGCGGTGCCGTCGGCGACAATCACCTGCCCCGCGTGCTGGCTGTAACCGATGCCCACGCCGCCGCCGTGGTGGAAACTCACCCACGAGGCGCCGCCGGCGATGTTGACCATCGCGTTGAGGACGGCCCAGTCGCTGATGGCGTCGGACCCGTCGCGCATCGCCTCGGTCTCGCGGTTGGGGCTGGCCACGGAGCCGCAGTCGAGATGGTCGCGGCCGATGACAATCGGCGCCTTCACGCGGCCGTCGGCCACCATGCGGTTGAAGAGTAGCCCGGCCCGTTGTCGCTCGCCGAGGCCGAGCCAGCAGATGCGCGCGGGCAGGCCCTGGAACGCTACGCGCTCGCCGGCCAGCTTGAGCCAGCGGTGCAGGCCCGCGTCACGCGGGAAAAGTTTCATCAGCGCCTCGTCGGTCGCGCGGATGTCCGCGGGATCGCCGGACAACGCCACCCAGCGGAACGGGCCGCGACCGAGGCAGAACTGCGGGCGGATGTAGGCCGGCACGAAGCCCGGAAAATCGAAGGCGTGCTTCACCCCCTGGTCGAGCGCGTGCTGGCGCAGGTTGTTGCCGTAGTCGAAGGTCCGTGCGCCGCGCTTTTGCAGCGCCAGCATCGCGCGCACATGCCGCGCCATCGCGGCGAGCGAGAGCCGCTGGTATTTCTCCGGGTCCGCCCGGCGGAGCTTGGCGGCGGCCGCGAGGTCGTAACCCACCGGCACGTAGCCGACCAGCGGATCGTGCGCGCTGGTCTGGTCGGTGAGCACATCCACGCGGATCCTCCGCGCCAGCAGCCGCTCGAGCAGATCGGTGATGTTGGCGACCACGCCGACGCTGCGGGCCTGCCGCTGCACGGCGCAGCGCGCGGCGCGGTCGATCGCGGCGTCGAGCGAAGGCGCAATCTCGTCGAGATAACGGTCGTGGACGCGTTTCTGCAGGCGGGATTTGTCCACATCGGCGATGAGACAGGCGCCCTCGGCCATGGTGACGGCCAGCGGCTGCGCACCGCCCATGCCGCCGCAGCCGCCGGTGACGCAGAGCCGGCCGGCCAGCGTGCCGCCGAAGTGCTGGCGGCCGCACTCGGCAAAGGTCTCGTAGGTGCCCTGCAAAATGCCCTGCGTGCCGATGTAGATCCAGGAGCCGGCCGTCATCTGCCCATACATCATCAGGCCGCGGCGCTCCAGTTCATCGAACCGCTCCTGCGTCGCCCAGTGTGGCACGAGGTTGCTGTTGGCGAGGAGCACGCGCGGGGCGTCGGCGTGCGTGCGCACCACGCCGACCGGTTTGCCCGACTGCACGAGCAGCGTCTCGTCGGGCGCGAGTTTCCGCAGCGCGCCGACGATGGCGTCGAAACAGGCCCAGTTGCGCGCGGCCTTGCCCCGCCCGCCGTAGACCACGAGGTCCTGCGGCCGCTCGGCCACCTCGGGGTCGAGGTTGTTCATGAGCATGCGCATGGCGGCCTCGGCCGCCCAGGTGCGGCAGGTGCGCCGGGCGCCGCGCGGCGCGCGGATGAGGCGGGGTTTTGCTTTCATCGGTTCAATGGAGTTCGCCGGTGACCTGCTCGGCGGCGGTGACCACCGAGCCGTCGCGCACCAGGCCGAGCGCGGTCTGGATGTCGTGGTGAAAAAGCCGGTCGGCCTCGGCAAAGGCGAGGTGCTGCCGCACGGCGGCATGCGCGGCCTCGACGCCGCCGCCGGCCTTGAGCGGATGGATGAAATCGAGCGCCTGCGCCGCGCTCATCAGCTCGATCGCCAGCACGGTCTCGGTGTTGGCCACGACCTCGAGCAGCTTCGTCGCCGCGGTCGCGCCCATGGACACATGGTCCTCCTGCCCGAGCGAGCTTGGGATGGAGTCCACCGAGGCCGGGTGCGCGAGGATCTTGTTCTCCGAGACGAGCGCCGCCGCGGCGTATTGCGGCAGCATGAAGCCGCTGTTGAGCCCGGTGTCGCTCATCAGCAGCTTGGGCAGCTTCTTCTCGCCCATCGTGTCGCCGCCGAGCAGCAGGTAGAGCCGGCGCTCGGAGATCGAGGCGAGCTCGGCGGTGGCGATGGCCAGGTAGTCGAGCGCAAAGGCCAGCGGCTCGCCGTGGAAATTGCCGCCGCTCACGACGTCGCCGTTGGGAAACACGAGCGGGTTGTCGGTGACGGCGTTGATCTCGGTCTCGACCGTGACCACGGCGTGGCGGACGGCGTCGCGCACGGCGCCGTGCACCTGCGGCACGCAACGCAGCGAATACGGGTCCTGCACCTTGCCGCAGTTGAGGTGCGACGGGAGGATCTCCGAGTCCGCCAGCAGCCGGCGGACATTGTCCGCGGTCTCCTGCTGGCCGGGGTGCGGCCGGGCGGCATGGATGCGGGCGTCAAAGGGCGTGGCGCTGCCGCGCATCGCCTCAAGCGTCATCGCCGCCGTGAGGTCGGCCACCTTGAGCAGATCCCGGATGCGCAGGAGCGCGTGCACGGCGTGCGCCGCCATGAACTGCGTGCCGTTGATCAGCGCGAGACCCTCCTTGGATTTCAGGCGCAACGGTGCGAGCCCGAGCGCGGCGAGGGCGTCGGGGGCGGGAACCTTGCGCCCGCCCTGCCAGACTTCGCCGAGGCCGAGCAGCCCCAGCGTGAGGTGCGCCAGCGGGGCGAGATCGCCCGACGCGCCGAGCGAACCCTTGGCATAGACCACCGGGCAGAGGCCGGCGTTGTAGAAACGCAGCAGGTATTCGACCAGCACCGGCCGCACGCCGGAAAGGCCGAGCGCGAGGGCGTTGACCTTGAGCAGCAGCATCAGCCGCACGATGGCCGGATCCACCTCGCGCCCCACGCCGACCGCGTGGCTGAGGATCAGGTTCTCCTGTAGTTTCTCAATGTCAGCCGCGGCGATGCGCGTGTGCGCCAGCGCGCCAAAGCCGGTGTTGATGCCGTAGTAGGATTTGTCGCCGGCCTGCAGGCGGTCCACGACGGCCCGGGAGGCCGCGATGCGCGCCTCCGCGTCGGGCGTGAGGCCGATTTTTGACTGGTTCGCAAGCAACCGGCGGAGTTGGGCGAGGCTCAGGCCTTCGCCGCTGAGCAGATGGGTGGCGGACATGGCGGCAACTCCCGTCAGCCTGCCCGGTCGCCGCCGACCGGCAAGCCCACGCCGGGCGGCCGGCCCGAATAGGCCGAAAGGATGACGGGGTGAGCCGCCCGGTTATGCCGCGCAAAACCAAAACCCGGCTTTGCGCCCGGCGAACTTTCCCCTACCGTCCTTGCCCATGTCCGATCTCGCCGACCTCTACCAGCAGGTCATCCTCGACCACAACCGCCGCCCGCGGAACCGCGGCAAGCTGCCCACCGCCAACCGCGTGGCGCATGGCGACAATCCCAGCTGCGGCGACCAGTGCAGCGTTTACCTGCGGCTGGACGGCGACCGCATCGGCGACATTTCCTTTGACGGTTCCGGGTGCGCCATTTCGCAGGCCAGCGCCTCGCTGATGACCACCCAGCTCAAGGGCAAGACGGCGGCCGAAGCCGAAAAACTGTTCGGGGAATTCCGCGACATCGTGACCACCGGCAACGCCCCGGAGGAGATCAGCGACATCGGCGCCTTCGCCGGCGTGCACGCCTTCCCCGCCCGCATCAAGTGCGCCACCCTCGGCTGGCACGCCGCGCTCAACGCCCTCAAGGGCGACCCCGTCACCGCCACGACGGAAACCCACAAGGACTGACCCATGCCCGACTGGAACAACGTCCGCGCGGATTTCCCGATCCTGCACCAGCAGGTGAACGGCAAGCCGCTGGTCTATCTCGACAACGGCGCCACGTCGCAGAAACCGCGCCGCGTGATCGACGCGCTCGTGCATTACTACGAGCGCGACAACAGCAACGTCCACCGCGGCCTGCACACGCTCTCGATGCGCGCGACCGACGCCTACGAGGGCGCCCGCGCCCGGGTCGCCAAATTCATCAACGCCGCCGATTCCGCCGAGGTCATCTTCACGCGCGGCACCACCGAGAGCATCAACCTCGTCGCCCGCAGCTGGGGCCACGCACACCTGAAGCCCGGCGACGTGGTGCTGACGACCGAGTTCGAGCACCACTCCAACCTCATCCCGTGGCAGCAGGCCGCGAAAGCCGCCGGCGCCACGCTGAAATTTGTGCCGCTGCTCGGCGCCGATGGCGAGGGCGGGCTCGACCTCGCCGCGCTCGACACGCTGCTCACGCCGCAGGTGAAGCTCTTCGCCTTCACCCACATTTCCAACACCCTCGGCACCATCAACCCGGTGACCGAGCTGTGCCGGCGCGCCCGGGCCGTCGGCGCCGTCACGGTGATTGACGCCGCGCAGTCCGTCGGCCACGCGCCGCTCGATGTGCGGCAGATCGGCTGCGACTTCCTCGCCTTCTCCGGCCACAAGATGTGCGGCCCCACCGGCATCGGCGTGCTCTACGGCCGCCGCGCGTTGCTGGACAAACTCGCCCCCGACGAGACCGGCGGCGGCATCGTCGTCAGCGTCACCTACCAGGACGCCACCTGGAAGCCCGCGCCGGAGCGCTTCGAGGCCGGCACCCCCAATGTCGCCGGCGCCATCGGCCTCGCCGCCGCCTGCGACTATCTCGACGCCCTTGGCCGGGACAAAATCGCCGCGCACGACGACACCCTGGTCCGCGTCGCCATGGAAAAACTCTCCGCCCTGCCCGGCATCCGCATCATCGGCCCGCGGGCCGGCGCGGAGCGCAGCGGCCTCGTGAGCTTCGCCTTCACGGGCGTGCATGCGCACGACGTGGTGACCTTCGCCGACGAGGACGGCATTGCCCTCCGCGGCGGGCACCACTGCAACCAGCCGCTCATGCGCAAGCTCGGCCTCACGAGCACGACCCGCGCGAGTTTTTATCTCTACAACACCGTAGAGGAAATCGACCGCCTCGTCGCCTCGCTGCAGCGGATCCTGAAATTCTTCGGCCCCTGATCCGGCTCACACCGCGGGCAGGCCGCGCCGCCGCGCCCGCTCGGCGAGCTTGTGCAGCAGCCCGTCGAACCGCCGCCGGTGCAGCACGCCGTCGAGCAGGTCGTAGTGCTGGGGCACGATGAGCCGGGGGTTGAGCCGGCGGGCCTTTTCGAGGCTCGCGGGTATGAGGTGCGGCGCGCTGTTCAGGATTGGCGGCGGCAGATGGACGTTAAAAAAATAACTCGCGAACAAGTCGCCGCTGAAGAGGAGGTCGTGCTTGGCGCTGTAGAAGCCGCAGTGGCCGAGTGTGTGTCCCGGCAGGTGCACGACGCGGAGTCCTCCCCAGAAGGGCAGCATCTGGCCGTCAGCCAATGGCACATCAATGCCGGCCGGTGCGCCGGTGCCGAATACCCGCCGCCCCGCCCGCTCCAGCCGGCCACACCAGCGGTTGATCCCCGCGTAGGGGTAGGTGCCGTTGAGATGCGCCTGCTCCAGCGGGTGCGCGTAAACCGGCGCACCGGTCCACGCTTTGGCCCAAGCCACGTTGCCGGCATGGTCAAGATGACCGTGGGTCAGCATAATCGCCCGCACGTCCCGCGGGCCGAGCCCGAGCGACCGCAGCCGCCGCCGGATGAACCACGGTTCGCCGACGAGCCCGGTGTCGAGGATGACAGTCTCGCGATTTTCATCCACGAGGAGAAAGCAGCAGCCCATGACGCCGCGGACGGGATGAATGCCTGGAGGCACGCGGTTCATGCGCCCAACCAGCCCAGGGCAATGCCGGCCAGCGCACCGCCAAACACGACCGTCACCGTGCCCGCCTTCAGCCAGTGCAGCGCCACAAACGCCGCGCCGGCCAACCCCAGGGCCGGCCAGTCGGGCGAACCGGCCGACGGCACAAACACATGCCAGCCGAACCACACCGCGAGGTTCAACACCACGCCCACGACGGCGGCCGTGACGGCGGTGAGGGCATGGTGCAGGCCGGCATGCCCGCGCAGCTGCTCAATGTGCGGCGCACCCAGAAAGATCCACATGAAGCAGGGCACGAAAGTGACCCACGTCGCCAGCATCGCCCCAAGCGTGGCCGTCCAAAAAGGCGGCAAGGCGCCGGGGTGGTTCCAGCCGCCAAGAAAGGCCACGAACTGCACAACCATGATGAGCGGGCCCGGCTTGGCCTCGGCCAGCCCGAGGCCGTCGAGCATCTGCGCCGGGGAGAGCCATGCGTAGTTTTCCACGGCCTGTTGTGCCACGTAGGGCAGGACGGCGTAGGCCCCGCCGAAAGTGACCATCGCGGCCTTGCTGAAGAAAAATCCGATCTGCGCAAGCGTGCCATCCCAGCCCTGCCAAACACCGACCGCCAGCACCGGCAGCCACCACAGCGCGCCCGCCACCGTCACGACCCGCAACGCCCGCCCCCAGGATGGCCGGGAGTGACCGGATGCGCTTTCGCGGTCGTCAATCACGGCGGCGGCCGCTCCGGCATGGCCCTGCGCTCCCGGAAACTGCCCGGGCTGCCAGCGTCCGATCGCGACGCCGGCCAATGCCGCCCCCGCAATGATGGCCGGAAACGGCACCTGCAGGAAAAAAATCGCCACGAAGGCGGCCAGCGCGATGACCCACTGCACCGGCCGGGTGAGCACCCGCCGCCCGATGCGCAGCACGGCCACCGCCACGATGGCGACCACCGCCGGTTTGAGCCCGTAGAACAACGCCGCGATCCAAGGCACCGACCCGTGCACGGCATAAAC
This sequence comes from Opitutaceae bacterium, assembly GCA_026125215.1. Classification (GTDB taxonomy): domain Bacteria; phylum Verrucomicrobiota; class Verrucomicrobiia; order Opitutales; family Opitutaceae; genus UBA2377. The sequence goes on along the minus strand of JAHCLN010000085.1, from coordinate 2,479 downwards.
CCATGCCAAACCCCACAGCAGCACCGCCGCCGGCAGCACGAACAGCGTGCCCGCCACGATGCCGCCCCAGGTGCGGTGCAAGAGCCAGCCGCAATAGGTCGCCAGCTGCTGCGCCTCGGGCCCGGGCAGGAGCATGCAAAAATTCAGCGCATGGAGAAAGCGCTGTTCGCCGATCCATTTCCGCTTCTCCACCAGCTCGGTGTGCATGATCGCGATCTGCCCGGTCGGACCGCCGAAGCTGATGAAGCCCAGCTTGAGCCAGAACTTCAGGGCGGCGCCAAAAGTGGGACGGGATGCAGCCATGCGCCTACGCAAACCAGCCCGCGGGCGATGGCGAGCCCGCAGAATCACCCAAGCCGGCCGTAGAGCGCCGCCCCGATGAGCACGACACCGAGGATCACCGTCACAGGCACCAGCGCCGTCCAGATCTGACGGCGCAGCATGGCCTGATCCTCCGACAGGTCGCCGTCCTTGTGCTCGTCCTCCAAATGCGCCAGCCGGCGCGGCATGCCCCAATGCAACCAAGCACCCGTGAGGCAAAGCACCAAACCGGCCAAACCGATGATTTCAGCAACGGCCAAGGACATGTAAGCAAACGACGGCTAGGAGCTGTCCCGCGCGGTGGCGAGTAAATATGTTCCAGCGAACAAGATAAGCAGGCGCACCCCGTAAATCCGGGCCGGGTCCGTTCGGGTGTTGTCCGCCGTCCGCAAACCGCTACTAATAACCACCGTGAACTCCACGCCCAACGCGCCAGCCATCCTCGCCATCACGCGGCCGCACGCGGATCTCTGGAAATATTACCTGCTCGCCTGTCTCGCCTTTCCCCCGGCGTTCCCGTTTCTCGTGCTGCCGGCGTGGTTCCGTTACCAGACGATGCGCTACCAGTTCACCGCGGAGGGCATCTCCATGCGCTGGGGCATCCTCTTCCGGCGCGAGATCATCGTGAACTACGCGCGCATCCAGGACATCCACCTGCGCTCGAACTTCGTCGAGCGCTGGCTCGGGCTCGCGCGCATCCTCGTGCAAACCGCCAGCGGCAACGCCGGCGCCGAGATGACGCTGGAAGGTCTGAAGGAGTTCGAGGCGGTGCGCGACTTTCTCTACTCCAAGATGCGCGGCGTGCAGGATCACGGTCAGGCCCGCGGCCACGCGGCGATGAACTCCGGCGACAGCGCCGAACTGGCCGCCGCTCTGCGCGAAGTCGCCCAGGAACTGCGCGCCACGCGGCTCGCCCTCGCCGCCGGGCGCGGAAAGGACACCGGCCATGCTTGACCGCATCCGCGCCCACGCCCTGCGGCTGCTCCGCGTGCCGCCCGAGCCCGTGCCGCCGCTCGGCGCACCCGGCTCGGTGCGGACCTTCCGCGCCGGCCGCAACTATTACAAACTCCGGCTGCTCCGGTGGGGCATCGGCCAGGTCGGCGCGCTGGCCGGCATCATTTTTTCCGTGGGTTTCCTGATGAAACTGCAGGCCGATGTGCCCGAAGCCCGCGCCGCGCTGGAGCGTTCCCGCGCCGCGGCCGTGGCCGCGGCGGAAGCCAAGGCGGCCGCCCCGGCGGTCGAGTCCGCGCCCGATGCGACCATCCCGGAACCCAAACCCGCCAAGAAGCCGCGCCGACCGCGCCGCAGCGGTTACCAGGAGTTTGCCGGGCGCGTGCCCGACTGGCTGCTGGTCGTCGCCAAGGTCGCCGAGTTCGGCGCCATCGCCTTTTTTCTCGCCCAGCTGCCCGTCACCTTCGCCCTCGTGCGGCTCGAGTTCGAGCAGCACTGGTATATCGTGACCGACCGCAGCCTGCGCATCCGCAACGGCCTCGTCGCCCTGCAGGAATCCACCATGAGCTTCGCCAATCTCCAGCAGGTCGAGGTCAAGCAGGGCCCGTTGCAACGCTGGCTCGGTCTGGCCGACCTGCATGTGCGCTCCGCCGGCGGCGGCAGCGACCATGCCGAGGCGCACACCGGCGACTCGCTGCACCGGGGTGTTTTTCACTGCGTGGAAAACGCCCAGGAAATCCGCGACCTGATCCTCGAACGCCTGCGGCTCTTCCGCCAGGCCGGGCTGGGCGATCCCGACGACCGGCACGATGAGCCGGCCGCAACCCCGTCGCCGCCCGACACCCTCGCCGCCGCGCAGGAACTTCTGGCCGAGGCCCGCGCCTTGCGGGCGCAGCTCGGCCCGGTCAACCCCGGCGCAACCTGAGCAAACGCTCGCCCGCGGCGTGCAGCGTGGCGGGCCGCTTGGCGAAGTTGAGCCGCATGTAGCGGTGCTCGGGGGTGGGGAAAAACACCGAGCCCGGCACCGGCGCGACGCCGATCTCCCGCGCCATCCAGTGCGCAAACTCGATGTCATTGGCGAAGCCGAACGGGGAAATGTCCACCATCACGAAGTAGGCACCCTCGGGCCGCGTGTAGGCCAGCCCGGTCTGGTCGAGATAGCCCAGCAGCACGTCGCGCGACGCCGCATACTCGGCCGCCAGCCCGG
>JAHCLN010000084.1 GCA_026125215.1 Opitutaceae bacterium | reverse complement strand
GCAGTTCGGTCCAGGGCAGGTCGCGCAGTTCGGGATGACGCGTTCGCAGCTGGGTTCCGTAGTCGGCTGACACCGTTATCAGATGCGCGGCGCGGCGCAACGTCCAGCCTTCGAGCCGTCGGTTGAGTCCGCGCACGACACCGTATTTCCAGCCGCCAGGCGGACGCGGCGCGCCCGGGCGCTCGTAGAAATCCGTTACCCAGGGATCCTGCAGGTCGATGACATAGGGCACGCCGCTCAACCGCCGCCAGAGGCGACCCAACGGCAGCACGCTGAACATCGTCGTGGAAAAATAGACCGCATCGTAGCGACGCCCGGCCAGCACGCGGCAGCCGGCCAGAAACAGGAACGGCAGGGCGCGCAACGCCACGTTGCCGATGCCCAGCCAGCGCGTCCAGCGGCGGGAAAAGCAGTGCGCCCGCACCACGCGCACCGCGGGCGGCACCGTGGCGAGCAACTCCGGTTCGACCGGCGCGGTCGGCGTCGGGTCGTCCGCCGTGAGCACCGTGACTTCCCAGCCGGCCGCGATGAAGTGCGGCAACGCGGTGCGCACACGCTGCATGTCGGGCGCGTTGACCGGCGGAAAGTGCGGGCTGACGATCAGGACGCGACGCGGGCTCATGACGGGAGGGCCTTGTTCACCAAATCGAGCAGCACCTGCCGGTCGTGTTCCCAGCAGTAGCGCGTTTCAGCCAGGCGGCGCGCGGCCTGTTGGCGCGCCAGAAGCCGGGCACGGTCGCTCAGCAGCTCATCGATCAGCCGGGCGTTGGCGGCCGGATCGCTTCCGAGCAACACGCCGGCCTCGGGTCCATGCGCCAGCACCTCGCGCTGACCCGCGGTCGGCGTCGCCACGACGGCGAGACCGGCGTTGAGGTATTGGAGGATTTTGTTGGTGATGGTCAGGTCGCGGTTGCGGTTGAGCGGCGTCTCCAGCGCCAGGCCGATGTCGTGGCGGGCAATCAGCCCGGGAAGCATATCCGGCGGGACCAGGTCGTGGAAGGAGAGCCGCGCCCCATGGGAGCGTGGCACGCTGGCCCGGAGCGTTTCGCGATAGCCGTGCCGGTCTTCGCCGAGGAGCACGACGCGTGAGGGCTGGCTGGTGCGGCTCCAGGCGGTGAGGAAGTCCTCCAGGCCACGGCCGGGGCCGAGGGTTTGCGAGAACCAGAAGAACACGGCCGGGTCATTCGGTGGTGGCTGCCGCGGATCGGCTTGAAGCGGGAAGGTGTTGCCCACCACGGCAGGGCGGGGGCTGCCGGCATCTTCCTGCAGCGCCTGTGCGAGGGCGGCGGATGTCGTGGTCGCGTAGGCCCCGTTTTTCAGCAGGCGACGCTCGGTCTCGCGGAGCAGCCGCACGGGGCGGCCCACCCGGTCTTCGGGCGGGAGATCTTCCGAGTGCCAGTCCTCGATGTCGGCGGCAACTTTCCGGCCCTCGGCGAGGAGCTGCGCTGCCACCCAGAGGCCGACTTCGGTGTGGCCGATGACCAGATCGGCCGGCTGTTTTCGGGCGATGGCCAGCAGCTCGCCGCCGGGCCCGATGGTCTCGATGGACTCCCGCTTGAAAACGCCGGCCACGTGGCGGGCAACTGCGGCGCGTAAGCGGCGCATGAATACTCCGGTCGGCGAAGCGCCGGGCGCCGGGGCCACGTCCACGACGATGCGCTTGAAGCGGGCGGTCGCCATGATGGCGCGGTCGAAATCCTCCGCAGCCGCGTGGTTGCGCAACGTGAGCACCGTGACGTCATGGCCGGCGTCGGCGAGCGCCGACGCCTCTTTCAGCACGCGCGGATTGCGGCTGAGGGCCGCACCGCTGACGATGAGAATATTCCGGCGGGTCATGTCAGCGCGAGGCGGTCGCTTCCTGCCAGCGCAGGGCCGTGTGCTTTTCCAAAAACTGCCACCAGTCGGCGTGACGCTCACGCGAGCGTTTCAGGCGAAAATAGAGTCCCGGTCTGCGGATCAGGCCGCGCACGACGATCCACCAGTCCGCCCGGCGGGCATGGCGGAGGAGTTTGCGGCAGGCCGGATCGGCGAGGGCGGCGAAAATCAAATTGGTGGTGCCGGGCGGACGCTGGGCACGGGCGTCGGTCCAGATCTGCGCCAACCGGGTATCGTCCCACGGACAATTTTTCAGGAAGGTGGCGGCGATCATCGCCTGGCATTCCGCCCACTCAGAAGCGTCGCGCGAGCGGGCGGTTTGCAGCGTTTGGGAGAAGGTGGCCAGCGGCCTGGTGACCAGCAGCATGGGATGCGGAAACAAGCGCTCGCGGAACGGCTCGATCACGGCAAAGGGCACATGCGGAATTTGGAAACTGCGGCCCGGCTGCGAGCGGAACAAGGCCGCGCCGTTGGAGTGCAGCGCGCCGCTGATCTGCTGCGGTGCGCCCCAGCGGAAGAGCCGCACCGTTTCACCCGGTGTCTCCGGCCAGAGCGTGCGGCCGGTGTCCACGAAGCGGCCGTCGGTTTGTTCCTGCGCGACGCGCATGTTGGCCCAGAACACCGTGACGGCGGGATGTCGTTCCGCCGTGGCCAGCATCGTGGCGAGAAAGTCGGGCTCCCACCAGTTGTCGTCCTCGAGCAGGGAGTAGAACGGCTCGGCCGTGCCACGGAAGAACAGGTTGAAGGTTTCCGTGCCGCCGAGATTGCGCTCATGGGTGACGAGCGTGATGCGGGGATCGCCGAGTTCGGCAAGCAGCCGTGCCGGTGCGGGATCGGCCGGGTCGTCGTTGTGCAGTTCGCACATCCAGTCGGTGAAAGTCTGCGCCCGCAAACTGTCCAGCGCGCGCGGCAGCAGGGCCGGGCGGCGATAGGTGGGCAGGAAAACGCGGACGCGGGCCATTTCAGGCGGTGGTGCGCTGATACACGCGGTTGTGTCCGACGTTGATCACGTTGGTGAAACCCAGGCCGGGGAGGTCGCGGACGGCCTCGGAAACGGCGGCGTGGCCCTTCCAAAACCCGGTGCCGGGCAGGTCGCAACCGGCGTCGTCGGCGACCAGCCAGCCGCCCGCGACGACCTTCGGGCCGAAGGTGAGAAAATCATGGCGGGCGCCGGACAGCGTGTGATCACCGTCAACATAGATGAGGTGATAGGTCTCGTGCCCTAGCTGCGCCAGCAGCGCCGGGTCAGTCGAGTAGCCGCGGTGCAGGCGGACCTGCGCGAAGTCCAGGCCGTGGTGGGCGAAGTGGGTGCGCACAATCCGCTCGTAATCTTCAGAGGCGTAGAAGTCACCATTGTCCACGCGCTCCCGAAACCGGGGGTCGAGCCGGTAGCGCAGCCAGCGGAGCAGACGGCTGTGCCCCGGCATCGGCTGGCCCTCGAGCGGCGATACGGCCGAGACCTGCACGGACAGGTTCCGTTCGCGGGCCAGCAGCGACCAGAGGGAAATGACCTGGCCCTTGAACACGCCGATTTCCAAGGCCCGCACTTCTCCGAACTTTTCGGCCGCCGCGTCGAGCAAAGCGGCCCACATGGCGTGGAACGCAGGATCGCCGAAGCCGAGTTTTTCGGCCTCCACATGGCGACGGTGCGCCGCCAGCAGCGGGTCGGACCAGGTGGCCGCGGTCAGCCGGCGGTGCAACGCGTCGTTGTGCGCGGCCGTGTTTTCGTAGGCGGACACCAATTCGCCGAGCGTGGGAATAAAGGGCGGATGTGCCATCAGCGAAAGAGCCGGCGGGCCAGCCGCCAGCCGAGGAAGCGGGCGGCGAGTTGAAAGCGGCCGCTGCCCGGCATCGGGCGGCGCGGGCCGCCGAGGGCGCGCGAGTTTTGCTCCGCGGTGCGAGCCTGCTCCGGCAGGTCGGGATAGATCTCGAAGGCCACCCGCATCCAGGCGTCGGCGCAGGCGGCCTGCGTGCGCGGGGAGTTGTCGGCCTGGAGCAGATGAGTGACCGTCAGTTCCACCGAGCGGTAGAGCGAGAGCAGCGATTTGCGGTCTGACCGCCGGCTGAGACTGGTGCTGAGTCCCGAACGGTAGAAGCACCGGGCCGACGGCACATGAACGAGACGTTTTGCGGCCAGCATGACGCGGGCGAAATATTCTCCGTCGTCGTTCAGGCTGAGGGTTTCGTCCCAGGGGCCGGCGTGGTCGAGCAGCGCGCGCGAAGCGAGCCAGGCGCCGGGCTGCATCATCGAGCCGGTTTCGTAGTGGAGCTGGAGAAACTCGACCCCGCTCCGCGCTGCGGCCACGGCCTGCGGCACGAAGTCAGCCTGCGCAGGGTCGCGGCTGAAGCGTCCCCACAGGCCGGAGACCAGCACGTCGGGGCCTTCCTCCGCGAACACGGCCATCTGGAGGGCGAGCTGGTCGGGGGCGAGCAGATCGTCGGCGTCGAGAAACTGGATGAAGTCGCCGCGGGCGAGACGCAGACCGTGGTTGCGCGCGGCACTGGCGCCGCGGTTGGGCTGGTCCACGACCTGCACGCCCCGCGCCTCGAAGCGCCGCGCCACGTCCAGGCTGCCGTCGCGCGAACCATCGTTGACGAGGATGATTTCCTTGTGCGGCCAGGTCTGCGCCAGCGCCGACTCCAGCGTCTGTGCCACCCACGCCTCGGCGTTGTAGCAGGGGATGATGATGCTGACGAGGGAGGGCGTCATGCCGGTTGCAGGTCGGCCCCGGTCCGCGGTCGGGGTAGGAAGGGACGCTCGGCGAGCAGGTAGAACAAGCGCGCCGCGGCCAGGCAGAACCCGAGTTGCAGCAGCTGGGTCAGGACGAGTCCGGCGGTGGACGTGAACCGGTCCGGCAGAAAACGCTGCGCCAAATAAATCCCGACCGGCACATGGATGAGATACAGGCTGTAGGAAAACGGACCGATCGCGGCCACGGGAGCCAGCCAGCGCGGGAAAGCCCGCGAAGCCAGCAAGGCAATGGCGACGACCGTGCCAATGGCGACAAGCACGTAGTCGGCGGGAGCGCTGCCCCGGAGAGCGGCCCAGACGGCATGAAGCGCGGACACGGCCAGCATCGTTATACCGGTTCCGCGCTGATCACCGAACACCGCCAGGGCAAGGCCCACCCCAAATACTGGCCAGCAACTCACGATGAAGGCGGGTCCGGTAGGCAGCGGGTTTAGGATGGCATCGGCTGTGCAGAGCAGTCCATGCAGGCCGGCCAGCAATAACAGACGCAGCTTGGGCGGCCCAAGCAGCACGAGAGTCATGAGCACGTAGAATCCGAGCAGCACGGTGAGCGTCCAATAGACCCAGTTGATCGTAGCGATCGGGGTGAGCGGATTGGTGGCGAGCAGCACGGTGGCGATCACGGAAGCGGTGCTGTCGGGCAGAGGTGTGACATCGTTCACCCCGGTCATAAGCTTCACGCTTAGCGCCAGGGCCAAGACCAGCAATAGACTGCACCAATAGGATGGGAAAATGCGTTGGAGCCGGCGGGACAGAAAGCGTCCTGCACTCGGCGGCTTGCTCCAGCCGACATAAATGCAGTAACCGCTCAAGGCGAAGAACACCCCCACGCCCCAGTGGCCGTGACGCCAGACCTCCTGCCAGGGCCCGGCGGAGGCGGGAACGGACAGGGGTATCTCGTTGAAGTGAAATAAGGCGACGGATATCGCCGCGAGGCTCCGCAGCAAGTCGATCCAACCGTTGCGATCCTGCGGACTCATGCGAGTTGCCGCTGCACCTCTCTCCAGCCGTGCCGATAATACCAGCGCTTCGATTCGGCGACATAATGATGCATGACGGCGGTCGGATGCGCACCTTCCTGCCGACCGGGATTGGTCAAATAATCTGCGGCCGGCGCCACGGCGCAGGATTGCGCCCGCGCCACCAGCATTGCGACGAGGGCCTGCTCTAGGTAGTAACTGGTTTTTTCCCGGGCGATGAGCTCGGCGCACCAGGCTTCGAGTTGGTCCCAATCGAGCGCGTCGCTGCGGAGGCCGCACAGGCCGACATTCACCAGCGGGGGAATCGGGGCGCCGGCGAGCCTTTCCATCAGGGGTCGCGAGTAACCGTAGCTTTCCTCGCAGTCCACCGCGTGCAGCGGGCGGTCGGGGGCGGCACACCAGTCGAGGAGGAAATCCGGACGACGGAAGAAGAGCAGGTCGGAATCGATCACGAGTTTCCAGCCGGTGGAGCCGAGATGCGGGTCGGTCAGCTTGCGGATGTTCGGGTAGTTGCGCCAGCGTTCGCGCAGCACGGGAAAACGCGACTCGGGCAGCAGGGCGTCGAGCTTGGCGCGCGTTTCGGCCATCGGGTGAAACACGACACCCGGACCCAGCTGTGCCAACTGCACCCGCAGGTCTTCATCGAAGCTACCGTCGTCGTAGAGGTGCGCCTCGATGGCGACGCCGGATTGGCGGGCGAAGGAGTGCAGGCAGAAGACGGCCTGGTAGAGAAAGCGCTTGCCGGTGAGCAGGTGCAGGGCGAGCCGCGGGGCGTTGGCGGGTTGCGGCAGCGCGGGCAGCGCGCGGGCCGCCTCGACCATCAGCAGGCGCTGACGCTCGGTCTCGCGCTCGACGAAGGGGCCGCCGTTGCGCAGCGAATCGCGCAAGCGTCCGAGCGGCTGATGCCAGAGCTTCAAGGCCAGGGGGCCGAGTCCGAGGGAGCGCAGCGGGTTGCTCATGCGGCGGGGAGCTGTTGCAGCCATTGCTCGACCAGACCGGGATCGTCGAGGGTGCGGCAGGAGGCGTAGGTGTGGCCGCGCAGACGGCGCAACAGCCGGGCGGCGGTCACGGGACCGAGCCAGCGCGAGAGGCGGGCGAACTGCGCGCTGCCAAGGCGCTCGGGCGGCGTGTCGGGCTGGGCCAGCCAGAGGGCGAGCATGCGCTGCTGGAACGTGCCGGAGAAATCCCTGGGAAGCGCGCGCCAGGCGTGGAAGGCCTTCGCCGCCACGAGGGCTCGCACGCGTTTGGTTTCCGCGGTGGGCGCGCAGGCGCGCATGAACGCCTCCATCACGGCCAGCGACGCGATCCGCCATCTTCCCAGTTTCCGGTGATGCGCGCGCCGGCGTGTTGTCCGATCAGGGCGTGTGTGTCCGCGCCGGTCACCTTGATCACCTTGGCGGCATGAACGGACGCGATGTGGTAGAACCAGATTTCCGCCACGGGATTGTAGGCGGCGGACGGGGCAAACAGCGGCCGGGCGACGATGGCGCGCAGCCAGTCGGTCCGAAAAACGGGGCTGTGGGGCGGCGGCTGCACGCGGATGAAGAAGTCGGCGGCGTCCTCCGCGACCGGCAGAGGGGCCTCCGCGGCGATCGGCGTGGTGTCGGCCAGGGACGTGCCGAGCTGGACGCGCGTGGAATCGGTGTAACTCACGTCCGCGTTCTGCTCGCGCATCGCCGCGATTTGCCGGCGGAGCTTTTGCGGGGCGACGAGATCGTCGGAATCGAGAAACAGCACAAACTCGCCGAGGGCTTCGCGCAGGCCGGCCAGCCGGGCGAAGAGCAGGCCCTGGTTATCCTGTCGGATGATCCGGCCCGGCGCAGGCGTCCGGCCGCGCAACGCCTCGGCGGCGGGCGGCGTGGAGCCGTCGTCCACCAGGATGGTCTCGACGGCCAGCCCGCCACGCGCCTCTTCGATACTGGCGAGCACCAGCGGCACCGTGTCGGCGCGGTTGAAGGTGGGAATGACGATGCTGAGGTCTGTGCTCATGCCTGCCACGCGTAGATCATGAGCTGGTTGCCGGGGTGGCGCAGCTGCGGAAACACCGCCGTGGCGCGATCACCGAGGGTATCGGCGTGCGCGATCCGGTAGGTGAGACCGGCGGCGGCCAGTTGGGCGAGCGCCTCGTGCAGTCGCGGCGCGGCGGCTCCCCATTCGTGCCATTCGCAGACGAGGGCGCGGACGTTCTTCAATGCACCCGTGGCCGCGAGATGGGCGACCACGACGGCCTCGGCCCCCTCGATGTCCAGTTTCAGCAGATCCACCGGCTCGCGACACAAACGGGCAAGGTCCAAGGCCGGAATCACGCGGGTGCCGTCGGCGCTCACAAGTCCGTTGTCCTGACCCGTCGCGGCGAAGCGCACCTCGCCGTCATGGGTCCAGGCGGCGGCGTTGATGACCTCGGTTTCGGAGTCGTTCCAAGCGCGGACATTTTCCCGCAGCAGCGCAGCAATGGCCGGGTCGGCCTCGATGGCGGTAATCCGTGCCCCGGGGTGGAGCTGGCGCCAGCGCAGGACGGCCAAGCCGGTGTGCGCGCCACAGTCGAGGATGCGCGGCTGCGGGGTCGCGCAGACAAAATCGTAAACGTGTGCGACGAAGATCTCGTGCAACTGTTGGAATGCCGCGGAGCCGTCGGCATACGCAAGCGGGCGCTCGTTCCAGATGAGGCGGCCGGGTTGACCCGGAGCGGCCAGACGGAGTCCGCGCAGCCGCCACACCCCCTCGGCGGCGGTGCGGTGCGGCTTGTTCAACAGCGAGCGCATGCGCCAACGGATGTGTTCGAGAGTGTGACCGATTGTTGCCAAGGTTGAGGAAGGGCTGGTCAGCGCAAGAGGCGTAAGAGTTCGACGGGCAGCGGGTTGATGAGGTCAATGTGCCGGTGGACGACGTGCGCGGCGGGAATAAGCAGGTTCGCGATGCCCAAGCTCAGCACCAGGCGCGGGGCCAGCTCGGGCAGCCGGCGGAGGGCGACAAAGCAGCCGGCGATCACCAAAGGCGAGGCTATGGCCACCGAACGGCTCAGGTCTGAGGCGAGCAGCATCGAGACTGCCAGCGTGGCGAGCAAAACACCGGCAAACAGCCAGCGCCGGTTAGCAGAAGCACTCCAAACCGCGTAACCGACGGCTACCCACGCGGCACGCAGTCCCAGCCACCACCCGAACGGCACCAGGGGCAGCAACTGCAGGCTTTCATTCGTTTGGTTTTGGAGAAAGAACTGGGTGGCGGTTCCCTGACGGTCGAAGGAAAAGCGCAGCAGGGCGTAGGGCAACAACCACAGAGTGGACAGCGCCGGCCGTCCCCAAAGCGGCTCGTTGCGTTCGATCTGGCCTGCGAGCCAGGCGAGCGGGAAGCCGATGATGAAACGTTCATCCACCCAAGGACAAAGCAGACACGCGATCGGTGCGGCCCAGGCGCTGCGTCCAAAGGCCACCACCAGCAGCCCCAGCCATACCCAAGCGTCGTTCATGCCCAGCCAACCGACGGGCACCAGCACGGCCGACGTGGTGGCGAACAGCAGGGTGCCGCCGAAGACGAAACGATTGTCCGGACACTGGCGGCTGAGCAGCATCGCGACGTAAACTGTGGCGGCCAAGATGCCGAGCCAGGACAATATTAGCGGTGTCTTGCCCGGCAGATGCAGAACATGCGAGACCAACGGCGGCAACAGACGCCAGAGCATCGCCGGCTCCACGTCGGTGCGGAGCGGATCTTCGCATTGCAGCAGGAACGTCGTGGCCCGGCTCCATTGGAAGGAGCCGGGCACTTCCTCGGTCATCAGCCAGAGTCGCGGCGAGAAAAACAGCACACTCAGGGCGAGTGCGCCCAGCGCCAGCAGACCGCAATGGCGAATGGTTCGCGGCGGAGAGGGAACGGTCTGTTTGGAAAACGTCATGCTTCAGCCTCGGACACGCCCCGCAAAATGGCCGCAGGCACCGCGCCAGCGAATGCGTGCGGCCGGAGAGGACCACGCGCGGTGGGTGAACCAGGCCTTGATTTTGCGCACGGCGGCACCGCCGGAAGAAAGAGCCGGCCACGGATTCGCGTCGTGCAGCGAAAGCACCTGCATCCATGATTTCTGGATGCCTTCATTAAGGCGGGCGAGGTAGTCGGCGCTCACCCGGCCGGACGGAATCAGGTGGGTGAGCCCGAGGTTCGGAAAATACGCTACTTCCCAACCCGCCGCCATGGCGCAGAACACGATGTCGTTGTCGCCACCCGAGGTGAGTTCGCCGCCACGACGGTCGGTGAGACGGGCGCGGGTGGGTGAGCGCAGCCATGCTTCCCAGGCGGCCCGCCGGAGCGCCATGCCCGCGCCGATGGGGGCGAAAGCGGGATACTCGTTGTGCGCGACGCCGGCGGGGCGGAGACCATTCGAGATGAGCGGCGCCTCTCCAAGATCGCGCAACGCCAGCAGACCGAAAAATTCCTTCATCCAGTCGGGTGGCGTGGTCTCGAACTCGGGTCGGGATTTGCCGCCGAGCATCCCGACGCGAGGGTGCGCGGCGAAGAGTTTCAGCACGGTCGCCAGGTAGCCGGGATCGAGCACGTTATCATCATCAACCAGCACGGCGAATTCACCGCGCGCTTCGGAGAAGCCCCGGCTGCGCGCTTGGGTGAGACCGGGAACGGGTTCACGGACCACGCGCAGTCCCGTGGGCGCCGTGTCGGTGAAGATGCGCGCGTCGATGGCCGGCGCCGAGGCGTTGTCCACCAGCAGGCACTCCCAATCGGGGAGCGGCAGCGTTTGCGCGCGCAGTCCGGCCAGGGTGCGGCGCAGGCGTCCGGGGTGCGGATTGTGCGCCGGGATGATGACCGTGAGCCGTGGGGCTGGATTCAAGTTAACCGGAAGACCCTTCGCGGTAGCTCCTGATCTCGGCGGGTGAGCCGTAGGCGACGGCACCGGGCGGCAGATCGCGCGTCACCACCGAACCGGCGCCGACCACGCAGCCGTCGCCGATGGTGACACCCCCGAGCACGGTGACCCCCGCGCCGAGCCAGACATCGCGACCGATGCTCGTCGGCTGGAGAATGTCGGGTTGCGAGCGGATGAAGGTGCCCTGCGGAGCGATGGTATGGCTCGAGGACAGGATGCGGCAGTGCATCGCGATGAGCGTGCCCTCGCCGATGGTGACGCCACCATGTCCGTAGATCGTGGTGTAGGGGCCAACGTGAACCCAGCGCGCCAACTCGATGAAGTCGCCGTAGGCGGCGAGCACGACACCCGCGGAGAGCGTGCAATCGTCGCCGATGGTGACCTGTCCTCCGCCCGTCTCGACCAGCACGCCGGGGCCGATGTCGCAATTGGCGCCGAGCGTCAGGCCTCGGTGCGTGCGCAGGCGCAGCCGGCGGACGGCCTTGATCAGGTTGCGGACGACTCCCATGACTGGCTCAGGAGGATTTCGGCTCGACGGACCACTGCCACGGCAGGTCGAGCTGGCCGATGACGTGCAACGGCGGACTCTCGGGATAAAAATGCGGCGAGACGAAATCGAACTCCAGCGCATCGAGCCGCTGGTCGTAGTCCTGCACGGCGTCGCCGAGGTAGATGGAGACGCGGTAAGTGTCGCTGTGCAGGGGCAGAGGGTTGATTTCGGCGGTGATCACGCCCTCGCTGAGCGCGGGTGGTCGCCAGCGCTCGCCCATCATGCGTCCGTTGCATCCGGCCAGCGGTTGGCCATGCCGGCTGTGTAGAGTTATACCGACCACGGGGCAGCCGAGCGGGAAAGGGGACTTGAAGCCCACGCTGAGGCGGAGCCGGCCGGAGGTGAGAGCGGCGCGGTCGAGCGTGACGGAAGTGATGTGCGGCTTGGCAGTGTTGGCTGGCGTGAAGGCCGCGCTTTCGTTGCCGGAAGCAAGGTAGGCGGACAGGCACTCGCCGATTGGACCATGCTGCACCACGCGACCCTGCTGCAGCCAGAGACCCGTGCGGCAGATGGCCTGGAGAGCGGCGGTGTTGTGACTGACGAACAGCACGGTGCGGCTGGCATCGCGCGCGACCTCGCCCATCTTGCCGAGGCACTTTTTCTGGAACTGCGAGTCGCCGACGGCGAGGACTTCGTCCACGATGAGGATCTCCGGTTCGAGATGCGCGGCGACGGCGAAGGCGAGGCGGACATACATGCCGCTGCTGTAACGCTTCACGGGCGTGTCGAGAAAACGTTCTACTTCGGCAAAGGCCACGATCTCGTCGAACTTGCTGCGGATCTCGGCGCGACTCATGCCGAGAATGGCGCCGTTGAGGTAGATGTTTTCCCGGCCGCTCAACTCGGGATGAAACCCGGTCCCGACCTCGAGCAGTGAAGCGACGCGGCCGCGCAGCCGCACCGTGCCCGTGGTCGGCTCGGTGATACGGGAGAGAATTTTCAGCAAAGTGGACTTGCCGGCGCCGTTGCGGCCGATGATGCCGACGACCTCGCCGGGCTGGACCTCAAAGCTGATGTCACGCAATGCCCAGAATTCCTCCTCGGTAAATCCGGTGCCCCAGCGAAAGCGCCGCCAGAGCCGGCGGGCGCCTTGGTGCAAGGCGTCGCGCAGCGTGTCCTGTTGGGCTTCGTGTTGGATCACGTAGCGCTTGCCCAGACCTTCGACGGAGATGGCAGGTTGGCTCATGGCTCAGATGACGTCGGCAAACTGGCGTTCGGTGCGCCGGAAAAACCAGAGGCCGCCGGCCATGGTCACCGCGATGACAAACACCGAGATGCCGAGGGAACTGGCCGACAGGTGGTGCCCGCCGCCCAGCAGGCACCAGCGGAAACCGTCGATGATCCCGGTCAGGGGATTGAGGGCCAGCAAGTCGCGCCAGTTGGGGAAGTAATCGGTGCGGTAGCCCACGGGGGAGACGAAGATGCCCACCTGCAGGATAAACGGGACAATAAATTTGAAATCGCGGTATTTGACGGTGAGGGCCGTGAACCAGAGCCCGAGCCCGAAGGCTGTCGCGAGGGCGAGCAGCACGAAGACCGGCAGCAGCAACCAGTGCCAGGTGGGCCAGTGGCCAAACCACGCCGCCACGCCGGCAAAAAGCGCCAGAACGACGGCAAAGTCGATCAGCGCCACGCCCAAGGATGACAACGGCACGATGAGCCGGGGAAAGTAAACCTTGGATATGAGGCTGGCATTGCCCACCAGGCTGCCGCTGGAGCCGGAGAGGGCCGCCGAGAACAATTGCCACGCCATCAGGCCCGAGAGCACGAGCACGGGGTAGGGCACCCCGCCGTCGGGCATTTTCGCGAGGTTGCCGAAGAGAAAGACAAAGATCGCAGTGGTGACGGCGGGCTGGATCAGCGCCCAGGCGATGCCGAGCACGGCCTGCTTGTAGCGCACCTTGATGTCGCGCCACGCGAGAAAGCCGAGCAGCTCGCGGTAGCGCCAGAGGTCGGCCCAATAGTGCCGGTTGGCGCGGCCGGCGGCGAGGACTAGTTCCGGGGTGGGAGCGGACATGATCAGGCGGTGAGAACGGCGGCGAGGCGTTGCTTGAACGCGGGAAAAGCAAAGGACCCGGCATGAAGGCGCACAACCCCCGAATCGCGCGGGCGGCGGATCACATCCGCGATGGCGGCGGCCAAGGCTGGGATGTTGCCGTAATCGGCCAGGGCACCCACCGAGTCGTTGATAACCTCGGGCACGCCGCCGGCCCGGGCGCCGACGCAGGGTTTGCCGTGAATCATGGCTTCGAGGTAAACCAAGCCGAAGCCTTCTTTACGACTGGGCAGTGCGAAGACATCGCACGACTCATACTCTTTGCGCAGCTCGGTGTCGGTGATTCCGCCGGTGAAGTGCACGGCACCGGCCACGCCCAAATCCCGGGCGAGCTGTTTCAGCCGGTTGATATCATCGCCATCACCGACGACCCGCAGACAAATTTCGGGAAATTCGGTCCTGAGCAGCGGCAGGGCTTCGATCAAAGTGTCGAAGCCTTTGTAGGTGTCTGCCTTGGTCAGGCGGCCGACGGTCAAAATTCGCGGCGGCTGTTTTTCTCTGCCGGGTGTGACGGCCGGCTCGGCGGCGGGGGCGAATTTCGGGTCGAGGGTGTTGGGGACGACGACCAGGCGGGAAGCGTCGAGCGCAGGGGCAAAGCGCAACAGCTGGCGACGGGTGAACTCGCTGATGCAGAGGATCCGGTGGGCGCCGCGCAGGGCCCAGCGCTCCAGCCAGGTGTAGGGTCGCCAGACCTCGATGCCATGGGCCACCAGCAGGTAGCGCAGGGTGGGATTGAAGCAGCGCGCCAGCCGGGCAACGGCGAGTTGATGCAGATGTCCGCATATCAGCAGCTCACTTGTTCGGCCCAGCGCGAGCGCGTGACGGATGAATTTCAGCTTGCTGCGGTTGCAGCCAACGGACCGGCCCAGCCGGGCGTTGCCGTAGTCGCCCAGGCGCTCATCGGGTTTGGGCGAATCATTCAAGGTTATGGTGTCCACCCGGCCGCCGGGTCCGCAGATTTCGCAGAGCGCCTTGAGATACAACCGCAGAATCCTCGCGATACCGCCCTCGGCGAGAAACAGCTCGGGTGAAAGCAAAAGGATTTTCATGCGCGGGCCCGGCGCCGGGCAAAATCAATCAGCACGGCCAAAGACCAGAGGCGAGACCATGCCCGTGGTTCGCCGTCCCGAAGAAAATTTTGCCAGAGCAGGCGCACGTTTTTCGGCTCAAGCCAAGGGCAGGCGGCAAGCGCCGCAGACGAAAACGTGTCATCCAGAAAAGAACGCAACGGGCCGCGCATCCAAAGCGCGAAGGGCAGCGTGAAGCCTTGCTTGCGCCGCTGCCGAACCGCCGGGGGGATGGCGTCACCGGCCGCGTCGGCCAGAGCACGTTTGGACTGGTTGGCGGCGAATTTGTATTTTGAGGGCTGGGTCCACAGCCATTCGAACAATGCGCGATCGACCAGGGGCACGCGCAACTCCAACGAATGGGTCATGCTGAACACATCGCTGTCGCGCAAAAGCACGTCGGCCATGTAGGTGCGCAGCTCCCAGGCGCTGATGATTTGAAAATCATCCGCTCCGGTCAGCTCGAACGCGATGTCTTCAAGCATCGGGTGGGCGGGACCGAGACGAAGGGCGTGATGGCGGGCTGCGGGCGACAGCAAGTTCAGGCGGCCGGATTCCGGCATGACGCGACGGCGCAGAGCGGCGAGTTCGTGCAAATCACGGGCATAGGAGAGGAAGTCGGCGAGTTTGCGCGCCCGGACCGATGTCTGTGTATCGAGCAAAGAGAGCAGGCGGCTGCGCGCACCCTCCGGCAGTGTTCGCCAAACTGGCAACCAGCGTTTCAACCGCGGCAGATCGGTGAAAGAAGGATAACCGCCAAACAGCTCGTCACCCCCCAATCCCGACAGCGCCACGGTGACGCCGCCTTGGCGGGCGGTCTGGCTGGCATAGTAGGTGTTGATGCCATCGCCGGTGGGTTGGTCGTAGCTGGAGAGAATCTTGGGCAGGTCGGCTGCCAATCGGGTGCCCGTGATCAATTCTTCGTGATGCTCCGTGCCGAATAACTCGGCGGTATGCCGGGCAGCACTTTGTTCGGAAAACTCCCGTTCGTTGAAAACTATGGAAAAGGTCTTCAACCGATTCATGCCGCTCCTGACCATCAGCCCGGTCACCACGCTGGAATCCATTCCACCTGAAAGGAAAGCGCCGACCG
>JAHCLN010000083.1 GCA_026125215.1 Opitutaceae bacterium | reverse complement strand
CCGCGCGCGCAGCGCCGCGGCGGCGCCGGCCCAGGTCGGCAATTCCCGGGTGGCCGCCTGCCCGGCCAGTTGGCCGTGATGGGCGTCGTCGGTCAGCACGCGTCGCAAGGCGTCCGCCCAACCCGCGGCATCGCCCGGCGGCACCAGCACGCAGCCGCCGCCGGCCGCGTTTTCGCGCAACACCGGCAGGTCGCTCGCCACGCACGGCACCCCGCGCCACAGCGATTCGATGAGCGGCAGCCCGCAACCCTCGGCCATCGTCGGGAAAACCGTGGCCCGGGCCCGGGCAAACTCCCGCGCCAAGGCGGCGTCATCCAGTCCGTCCAGGTGGCGCAGGCCGGGAAATTCCCGGCGCAACCGCCTGACCTGCGCGGCCACCGGCCGGCCAAAATGCGGGTTCACCCGGCCCACGAGGGTCAGGCCGAATGCCAGGCCCCCGCGCCACAGGGTCTCCGCGACCTCCAGCAAAAAAGCCTGGTTCTTCCGGGGTTCGAGAATGCCCACGCACAACAGTTGCGGTGCCGCCCCCGCCGCGGCCGGCCGGCGCGGGCTGCCGTCGAAATCCGCCCCCAAGGCCAGCACGTCCACCGCCGGCACGGGCCCGGCACCGAGCCAGCGCCAGTAGCCGGTCAGCTCTTCCCGGCTTGCGGCCGACACCGCCCACACGTGGTCGCACTGCGCGAGGAGCTTCAGGTAGCCCGGGTGCCGTGCCACGCTCCGCGGCCAGGTGATCCGCGGCCAACGCAGCGGAATCGCGTCGTGAAAAACCGCCGCCCAGCCGCAGGTTCGTCGTCCCGCCCAGGCCGTGAGTCCCGGACGCTCCTCCTCGGAAAACAACTCCGCGGTCAGCACCCAGTCGTTCTCCCCCGGCTCGACCGCCGCCCCGCCCCGCGCCAGCCGCCAGCCGCCTTCCGCCCACGCGACCGGCGTGGCGGCGGCCAGCTCCTCGCGCAAGCGCCGGCTCACGCGCAGCAGGCCCGAATGATGGCCGCTGTCCCCGGTCTTGGTGATGTCGAAATAAATCATGGGGTGAGCGCCCGTTCAAACTGCGCCAGCAGGCGGCCGGCATTGTCGTGCGCATTGAAGTTTTCCTCCACCCAGCGCCGCGCGGTCGCGCGCAGCTGCTCTGCCAGGACATCGTCGCGCGCCAGCCGCCGCAGGGCCTCGACCCAGGCCTGCGGCGAGGTCACGGGCGCCACCAGCCCCGACCGCATGTCGGTCACGGCCTCGGTCGTCGCGGCGGTTGGCGAAGTGACCACCAAAGTGCCAATCGCCATCGCCTCCGGAATGACGTTCGGCAGCCCGTCGCGGTCGCCGCTGATCGCGATGATGCCCGTGTGGAGCAGCACATCGGCCCAGGCGAGCTGGTTCCACACCTCGGGATGGGCCGCGTGTCCGGTGAACACCACCTGCGCCGCGATGCCGAGGACTCCCGCCAGCCGTTCCAGCTCGGGACGGAGCGGACCGTCGCCCACGATGCGGGCCTCGAACGCGATCCCGGCCGCCCGCAACGCGGCGTAGATCTGCAGTTGCTGCTGCAGGCCTTTCTTCTCCACCAGCCGCGCCACACAGATCAGCCGCAGCGGCTCCCGCAGGGGCCGCAGGGGCTTCATGGCCGGGAGCTGGTCGAGCCCGCGGCGGATGCAATGGATGCGCCCGGCCGGCAGACCCCGCTCGATGAGGGCCAGCCGGCCCATCTCGGTGGAGGTGTGGATGAAGACCGCGTGCTCGAGCTTGTCCTTCAGCCACCAGTCGCCGCCGTGCTCATAGATGTCGTAGGCGTGGGCGGCCGCGCTGTAGCGGTGGCCGTCGAGCCGCCAGAGGAGCCAGGCCGCGGTGGCCGGCGCCCCGCCCCAGGCCGCATGGATGAGCGCCGGCGGATCGCGCCGGAACGTCCCGGCAAAGAGGCAGGCAAATCCCGCGCCGAGCATGTTTTCCCAAAAATTCAGCCACGACGGCGGGCGGCGCGTAAAGAGACCGTGCAGCACCTGGCGCAGGACCTCCGGCCGGCGCCACGACTCGTAGGGAATCATCCAAAAAAGCGTCAGCAGCCGCCACTTCGGAAACCGCGCCACCGGCAGCCCGCGGAAGGTGCCGCCGCCGCCCCACAGCGAATACAGCCGCAGCCGCACGCCATGGGCCTTCATCGCAATGACCTCGCGCTGCAGGAAGGTCTCCGTGGATTTCGGAAACGTGGTGAACAGATAGGCGATGACCGGGGACGCTGGCTTCAAGGCCGGCCAGCATGAGCGCCGCCTTCCGCGCCGCAACGCCGGAAACACCGGCCCGCCACCGTGCGCTTGCGCCCCGCGGCCCGCGGCCTTTGGCTCCGCGCCATGAAACCCTTTGCCCTCCGCCTTTGTCCGGCCCTGCTGGCCGGGCTGATCCTGGCCCTGCCCGCGCTGCGGGCGAACGACGCGCCCGCCGCGGCCGATGCGGACACGGAGCTCCGGGAATTCGCGGAGCTCATCCACGACCTGACCCGCTTCGCCGGCGCGCTCCCCAAGATCGCCCTCATCAACGCCAGCCCCGAGGAAGTCGCCCGCCCCGAGTTCAACCGCGCCCTCGCCCGCCTCCGGCGGCTCGGCACCGTCCAGCTCTACGCCTTCCCCGACGACGGCAGCCCCGCGCGCCCGCTCAACATCCTCCCGCCCGACTACCCCGAGGAGCTGCGCCAGCTGAACATCCCGGGCGAGGCTTATCTCATCGGGCTCATTGGCGTCGAGGGCAACGTGGAGGCCGTCCATGTGGCGGGGGCCACGCGCCGGGAGTTCGCCGTCAGCGCCGCCCTCGCCTACGTGCGCTGGGAATTCCAGCCCGCGGTCGTCGCCAACGAGCGCGTGCCCGTGCTCGTGTTCCAGACCATCGCCTTCAAGGCCGTGCCTCCGGCCGGGACGGAGTGACCGGCCCGGCGCCGCCAAGACTACGGCGCGCCGTCCTGGCGGATGCGATAGAGCGTGCCTGCCGGTCCGCGGTGCACCACCGCTTCGCCACTCCAGCCTTTCACCGAGCCAGGAAAACGTTGCTCCTCCTTGAGGCCCCAGAACAGGTAATCGACATCCAGCTCGTCTGCCCGTTCGCGCCAGTCTGGCCCGCCGTGCATGAGCGCCTCCAGTTGGCCCATGCGCGCGCGATAGTCGATGCCATGACTCCAGAGATGCCCGTCGTAGCCGAGAACAAGCGGCTGCCCGGCCAGCAAAAGGACATGGTTGTAATCCGGGGCCGCGGCCACCGGCTCATCCACCCGCAGCTGTCTTGCCGCCATGCGCGCGTCGCTGAGCTCAACGCGGTTAGCGATTCCATAACCTTCCCGTGAAGCGAGCAGACCTCCGATCAGACTGACCCAGCCGCTGAAAAACAAAGCGAACAGGACAGGAGCGCGCCACGCGCGCACCACGTCCACCAGCCAGCTTTGCCAGACCATCGGCGCCGCGAGCAACCAGCCCCAGAGCATGAGCTTGGTATTGTCCCATGCCCACGGTTGAAAAACCACCAGCCCACAGATGCCCAGCAGGCCGCAACCGGGCCACAGGAAGGCCGCGGTCTCACGCGCCGCCGGTTCGCGCCGGCGCCACCAGCGCCAGCCGGTCAACAGGGCCAAGGCGGGCAGCACGGCCAGCCAGGCACCGTATGAGAAAATCAAGGATTTCACCACGCTGCCGCCTTCTCCGATCCACCCCGGGTCCCACCGCAGGCCGCCGCCCACCGCAAACCCGTTGGTCACCTGCCAGAGCAGCAGGGCGGCCACCGGGAATGCGGCACCCACGTAGCCCAGCAGCGCCCGGCGCGACAGCCCCGCGAGAAACCACACGCCGAGCAGCAGCGAAAGCGCGAGGAAAGTATGTGCGTGGAAAAGCGGCAGCGTGCAGTAGAGCCACCAATCCGTCCAACCCCAGGCCCCTTGGGCGCGGACAAAAACCTCGCGCCAGCGCACCAGCAGCCACAACCCGGCCGGCAGGGCGTAAAGCAGCCCGCGTTGCGTGGTAAGCATGGCATGCGGAATGTTTTTCCATACCTGTCCGTCCTGAAAATCGATCCAGGCACCGCCTTGCAGCGCCGCCCAACCCGCCAGCCCGCCATTGCACAGCAACACCGCGACGGCGAAAGCGCCGCCCCAGCGCCAGCAGGCGGCCACGCCCAGGCCCAGGCCCAGCAGGGAGCCAAAGGCGAAGGCTCCGAACAGGCTGAATCCCGCCCGGTCGAGCATCACCGTCCACAACGCCATGCCCGGCGGGTAGGTCAGAGGATCCGCCGCGGCGATCGGGTTGAGCGGCCAGAAAGCCGGTGCCCGCTCCAGAAAGGCCACATGGACAAAGTGCAGTGCAAAATCTCCGAGATTTTTCGGCGATCCCACCCGCAAATCCGCACCCTGCTCCCACGCCAGCCAGAACGAGGTGCGGAGGACGAAAAGGGCCGCGCAGGCGAGGATGAACCAGCCGAGCGGACCGGGCTGCTCCCATCGGTCTTCGCTTCGCTGTGCCCGCCACGCGGCCGCGGCGGCGGCCGCGCCGATCACCCACCCGAGCCCGATGGTCCATGGCGCCAGGGTGCCCGCCAGCAGCGCCGCGAGGAGCACGGCCATGACTCCGGCCGAGATGAGCACCAGCACTGCAGCCATGGCCTTCATCGGTCTGTGCCTCCCGCATCGCCGAATTCCCGTGCGGTCTCTCCCGGCAGCTC
Source organism: Opitutaceae bacterium (assembly GCA_026125215.1). Lineage (GTDB taxonomy): Bacteria > Verrucomicrobiota > Verrucomicrobiia > Opitutales > Opitutaceae > UBA2377. The sequence continues at coordinate 10,651 of JAHCLN010000083.1, read as the reverse complement.
GGGTCCGAAGACCTCGCTCCGGAAGTAAGCCGCCACGGGCTGAAATGCGTCGCGCAAACGCAGCTCCCGCACGACCCAGGTGCCTCCGAGCATGGCCTCGATCTCCGCCCGCCGGGATTGCTGCACCAACAGAAAATCCATCCGTGCGGCCTCCACCCGTAGATCCGCGCCGTAGTAACCCGTGTGGGTGAAATCACCCAGCAACCACGGCAACGGATAGGCGGAATCAACCACGATGGCGCCCGGGGCATGCAGAATCCGGGGATCCCGCCGGGATGCGGCCAGCAGGGGCTCGGTGAAACGGCTGATCTCCCGGCTTGTCTGCACGTAAACGTAGGGCTCGTCCGGCGCGTCGTAATTGACGTAGTTCAGGCGCCAGGACGCCCAGACCCCATGCACGAGCACCAGCGCGGCCAAACTGGCGGTCATGATCCGGAATCCGCGCGCGGCCGCATCCGCCAGCGTCCAGGCCAGCGCCAACGGGAAAGTCCAGCTGACCATGAGGATGCACCAGGGCGTTTTGTAGGGAATAATTTGGTAGGCCATGGCCGCCCCCACCCCGGAAATCACGAGCCAGCGCAAGGGCGCCGGCGAACGAAAGCAAAACCGCATGCAGGCCGCGAGCCCTGCCAGCGCCGCCCACTCGTAGCGCGCCATCAGCCCAAACCAATAATACCAGACCTTCTCGTGGCCCGCGCCTTCCTTGCCCGTCTCCGTCCACGTGGCGAAGGTCGTCCACAGCCCCTTGAGATCACCCGGGTAAAGCAGATTGCCAGAGTAGAAAAAAATCACGAGCAGAGCGGCCACCAAGGCGGGAACGGCCGAGGCGCGAACTATCTCCCGCGGGGCCGGACGGCCCGGGGCCGAGGCGGCGGGCAATTCGTCCGGCGCCAGCCAGCGGCGGAACAGCAGCAAGGTCGGCCACGCCAGCAGAAATGCGGTCAGGTGGATCACGTAGGTCTCCTTCATCAACACCATTCCGGCCAGGCCCGACCAGAACCACCAGCAGCCCATGCGACACCGCCCCGCCCATACTTCCAGTATACCGAGCGCCGTCATCATGCAGAACAGGAGCATCCATATTTCATGGATCGCATAGCGGCTCACGAACACCATCGCCGGCGACACCGCGAGGCAGGCCCCGTAAAGCAGGGCAGCGCCGCCGCCCAGATGACGGCGGTAGCCGAAAATGACCAGCGCCACCACCGCCACCCCGGCCAGCACTCCGGGCAGACGGAGCACCTCCACCGCCCGGCCAAACAGGGTCTGCGCGGCGAACAGGATGTAAAACAGCAGCGGACCATGGAAATTGGTCGGATTGTAACGGAAGGCACCCGCAGGTTTCATCTGGTCCACGAACCAGCCGTTGATGCCCTCGTCGAAATGCGGCGGCTTCAACCCCAGCTGCCACAGCCGAAACGCCGCCGCGACGAGGAGCACCGCGATCGCACAGGCATGGTAGTTCCGGTTTTTCATCGACAACCCGGCGAAACCACCCGGTGGTTGACCGTTTCGCAAACCCTGAATTTAGGATGACAGGAACACCCGCAACCGCCCGCGACCGCCCTCCCCGCTTCACCATGGTGGTGCCGGCCTACGAGGAGGAGGCCCGGCTGCCCCGCACCCTGGTCGCGCTGGCCGCCCGGCCGGAATTGTGGACGGACGGCGAGGTGCTGCTCGTGGTGGAACCGGGAACCGATGCGACCGCCGCGATCGCCCGCGAAGCCTGCCACCGCCATCCTTGGTTGCGGGCGCTCTTTCCGGCAGTGCACCGGGGCAAGGGCGGCGCCGTGCGCGCCGGCCTCGCCGCCGCCGACGGACCCTTCGCCGGTTTCATGGATGCCGACCTGAGCACCGGGCTCGATGCGCTGCCCGCCGCGCTCGCCCGCCTGCAGGCCGGACCGGGCGCGCCGGATATCATCATCGGCAACCGGCAGCATCCCGCCAGCCTGATCGCCCGCAGGCAGAACCTGCTGCGCGAATCCATGGGCAAGGCTTTCAACGTTGTGCTCCGTTTCCTGGGCAGCGCCGATTTCGCCGACACCCAGTGCGGATTCAAGGTGTTCAACCGGCGCGCCCTCGACCTCCTGCTGCCACGGCTGACGGTGGACGGTTTCGCTTTCGACGTGGAAATCCTGCTCGTGGCCAAACGCCTTGGTCTCCGCGTCGAGGATATTCCCGTCGACTGGCGCGATGCTCCGAAATCGAAGGTGCGGCTGGTCCGGGACAGCCTGTTGATGCTCAAGGATGCCATGCTCATCCGCTGGCGCACACGGCATATCCGGCCCGTCGCGCCCTGAAAAATCGCGCCGACGTCGGCGCCGCGCCCAGCCGCTTACTCCAGCGTCATCCGCTCGCGGTAGAACTTGAGACAGAGCGCCTGGATTTCCTTGGCGGAATTCATGCCCAGCGCCGCCTTGGCCAGCGCGCGGGCCTCCTTCATGGACATCGCCCGGACGATATAACGCACCGCAGGGATGAGCGGCGGCGTCATGCTCAGGGAGTTCACGCCCAGACCGAGCAGGAGCGGCGCGAGCACGGGATCGCCCGCCATCTCGCCGCAGACGCTGACGGAGATCTTCGCCGCCCGCGCCTCGTCCACCACCATTTTGAGCGTGCGGAGCACCGCCGGGTGCGTGGGCTCGTAGAGGTGGGCGATGCGGTCGTTCACGCGGTCGATCGCCAGCAGGTATTGGATGAGGTCGTTCGTGCCGATGCTGAAAAAATCGCACTGCCGCGCGAGGATGTCGGCCGTGGCCGCCGCGCTGGGAATCTCGATCATCGTGCCGGCGGCCAGCTTTTCGTCGAACGGCGTGCCGCGGGCGCGCAGTTCGGCTTTGCACTCCTCCAGCAGCGCATTGGCCTGCACCAGCTCCTCGGCCCCGCTGATCATGGGATACATGATGCGGACGTTGCCGGCGGCGCTCGCGATCAGGATGGCGCGGAGCTGCTCCTTGAAGATGTCGGTGTGCTCCAGGCAGAACCGGATGGCCCGGAAACCCATGAAGGGGTTGTTTTCCTTCGGAAACAGATGCGGGTTGCCCGCCATGGGTTTGTCGCCGCCAAGGTCCAGCGTGCGGATGATGACCGGTGCCGGCGCGAAGGCCTCCGCGACGGTGCGGTAGGCCGAGGCCTGCTCGGCCTCGCCGGGCATGCGCGCGCTGTTGAGGTAGAGGTATTCCGTGCGGAAGAGGCCGATGCCGGCGGCGTTGTGGTCGCGCACGAGCTGCACCTCGTCCACTTTCTCGATGTTGGCCAGCAACGCGACTTCGACGCCGTCCTGCGTGACGGCGGGCAGGCGGTTGGCCTCCATCAGGCGCGACTCCAGGCCCTTCTTTTGCTCCCGGATCTTGCCGTAGCGGAAAAGCGTGCTCTCGGAGGGGTTGAGGATGACGAGGCCGTCGTAGCCGTCCACGATCACCCAGTCGCCGTTCTGCGCCTTGCGGGTGAGGTCGCGCACGCCCACGACAGCGGGCACCTTCATTGAGCGCGCCACGATGACGGCATGGCTGGTCTTGCTGCCCGAATCGGTGACCACCGCCAGGGCCGCGCTGCGGTCCACGCTCGCGGAATCGGAGGGCGAGATGTCGTTGGCGACGATGACGCGTTTGTCCGCCAGCCGGGCGAGACTGTTTTCCGCCTGCCCGAGCAGGTTTTGCAGAACGCGCTGCGCGACGTCCCGGATGTCCCCCGCGCGCTCGCGCAGGTATTCGTCGTCGATCTCGGAGAAGGCCTTGATGTAGCGGGCGGAAACCTTGTTGAAGCAGGTCTCGATGTTGCGGCCGGTGGACTCGAACTCGCGGATGGTCTCGCCGATGAGCGCCTGGTCCTCGAGCACCATGAGGTGGGCGTCGAAGATGAGCGCCTCCTCGGGTCCGATGTTTTTCTCGACCTCGTGCTTGATGCGCGTGATCTGCTGGCGCGTGGCGAGAATCGCCTGGTCGAAGCGCGCGATCTCGTCGATGCGCTTGGCCGGGTCCACCACGTAGCTCGGCACCTCGACATCGGTCTGGATGTAGACGAACACCTCGCCATAGGCGATGCCCTGCGAGGCGGGAATGCCTTGCACGACGACTTCGGTCTTGGTGCGGGAATCCGGAGGCATGAGGGCGCCGCCGGCGGGGTGGGCGCGGCAGCGCGGGAGATAACGCTTCCCGCCGCGGCAGGGTCAATGCGGATTTACAGCAGCCGGGCCTCGCGGAGCCACGCCGCCGGTCCCCACGCACCGCGGATCGCCGACGTTATCTCCGCCAACGGCGCGCCGTCGGGCAACAGCGCGAAGCACGCACTGCCGCTGCCGCTCATTTCGCAGGCGAGACCGAAGCGCCGGCGCAGCAGATCCAGCAGCGCAGGCAGCGCCGGGAATTTGCCGCCGACCGGCGCCGTGAGGCTGTTGTGCAGCAGGTCCTCCGGCCGGGCCGCGGGGTTCCGCCGCCACGCGGCCAGCCGGGCCTCGGCCTCCGCCGCGGGCAGATAGCCTCCGGCTGTCGCCGCCAACCGCGCGTAGGCCCAAGGGGTCGCGATGCCGAAGGCGGGCTTGAAAATCAGCACGCGCCGCCCGGTCAGCCGCGCCCGGTCGGCCGCGGTCAGCGGCTCGATGCGTTCGCCCCGGCCGCGCATGATCACCGGCCCGCCGGCCAGGAACAGCGCGCAGTCCGAGCCCACCTGCACGGCCACCGCGGCCAGCGCATCGGCCGCGAGCGGTCCGCCCGCCAGCCGGTTGAGCGCGACCAGCGCCATCGCGCCATTGCTGCTCCCTCCGCCCAGGCCTGCGCCCATGGGAATGCGCTTGGTGAGCGCAAAATGCGCCCGGCCCCTCCAGCCTGTCGCCGATGCAAAGGCCGCCGCCGCCTTCAGCACCAGGTTGCCGCCGTCCACCGGCACGGCCGGGTCGTCGCAGGTCAGCGTCCAGCCCTCCGGCTTCGCGGTCACGGCCAGTTCGTCCCCCCAATCCACGGGGACAACGAGCGACACCAGTTCATGAAACCCGTCCGCCCGGCGCCCGGTGACGGCGAGGGAGAGGTTGAGCTTGGCGGGCGAAAAGACGGTGGGGGCGGACATCGCGGCTGGCGGGGATTGACGCCGCAATCTTTGTCCCGCGCCAGCCGATTTTGGCTTTTGATTGTGCGCGCGACTTGTCCATGTTGCCGCCATGTCCTGTGAATTGATCCTCGTCCTTGACGCCCAGTCGCCGCGGGAGGTTGCTCCCGTGCTCCGCCAGCTTCAGGGCACCGTGCGCTGGGCCAAGGTCGGCCTCGAGATGTTCACCGCCTGCGGGCCGGACTGCGTGCGGGAGGTCGCCGGGCTCGGCTTCAACGTTTTTCTCGATCTCAAGCTGCACGACATCCCCAACACCGTCGCCAAGTCCGTGGAATCGGTTTCCCGCCTGCCCATCGGCATGCTCACGCTCCACACCTCCGGCGGCCGCGAGATGATGCAGTGGGCGGCCAGGGCCGCCGCCCAGCATAAGCCCGACCTGCTCCTGCTTGGTGTCACCGTGCTCACCTCCACCGGCGCCGCCGGCCTCGCCGAAACCGGCGTGGCGGATGCACCCGAAGCGCAGGTCCTGCGGCTCGGCCGGCTCGCGTTCGATTCCGGCCTGCGCGGGCTGGTCTGCTCGCCCCTGGAGATCGCCCCGCTGCGCGCCGCACTCCCCGCCGAGGTGAAACTCGTCACTCCCGGCATCCGCCCCCGCGACGCCAAGGCCGACGACCAGACGCGCATCATGACGCCGGGCGAGGCCGCCCGCGCCGGTTCCTCCTACCTCGTCGTGGGCCGGCCCATCTTCAAGGCGCCCGATCCCGTCGCCGCCGCCCGCGCCATCCTCACGGAAATCGCACCGCCAAAAGCTGAACAATTGAAGCACTAAATCTCCACCGCTTCCAACTGCCCGGCTTCAACCTTTCAGTCTTTCAGCCCTTTTTCCCCATGCCCCGCACCGCCGCCATCCTCCTTGCCGCCGGCAGCGGCCGCCGCATGCAGGGCACGGTGGCCGACAAGGTCCTCGCGCCGCTCGCCGGCCGGCCGGTCTTCGCCCATTCCGCCGCCGCCTTCATGGCCAGCGGCGTCGCCGACTGTTACGTGGTGGTTTATCGCGACCAGCGCCAGATGATGGCGCTCTCCGCCTACGCCCCCACGCCTTCCGTCCTCGTGCGCGGCGGCCGTGAACGGCAGGACTCCGTCATGCAGGCTCTCGCCGCTCTGCCCGGTGACATCGCCCACGTCTTCATCCACGACTGCGCCCGGCCCCTGATCCGGCCGGAGCAGCTCGTCGCCCTGCACAAGATCGTGCGGCGCGAGCAGGCCGTCGTGCTCGCCCACCGCGTGACCGACACCATCAAGGAACACCGCGGCGAAGGCAGGCTGCGCGGCCTCGACCGCTCGCGCCTTTGGGCGATGGAGACGCCGCAGGTCTTCGCCCGCGACCTCATCATGCGCGCCTACGCGCAGGTCGCCGCCCGGCGCCGGCGCGTCACCGACGATGCCGCCGCGGTCGAGCTGCTCCGCCATCCCGTGGCCCTGCTGGAAAACCCCCAACCCAACCCCAAGCTCACCACCCCGGCCGATCTGGCCTGTCTGGAATTTCTCCTGTCGTCCGCGCCCTGATTCACCGCCCCGGCCGTACCTCTTACGCGTTCCGCCTCTTCCGTCTCTTCCCATGAATCTCCGCATCGGTCACGGCTACGACATCCACCGCATCGTCCCCGGCCGCCCCCTCGTGCTCGGCGGCGTGAAGTTCGACACCGACTACGGCCTCGACGGCCACTCCGATGCCGATGCCCTCACGCACGCCGCCTGCGATGCACTCCTCGGCGCCGCCGGCCTGCCCGACATCGGCCACTTCTTTCCCAACACCGACCCCGCCTACAAGGGCATCGACTCGCAGGCCCTGCTCCGCCGCGTCACCGAGGAACTCCGGGCGCGCGGCTGGGGCATCGTCAACCTCGACCTCACCGTGATCGCGGAGAAGCCCCGTCTTTTCATCCATATCGACGCGATGAAAGCCGCCCTCGCGCGCTCCACCGGCCTGCCCGCCGCCGCCATCGGCCTCAAGGCCACCACCAACGAGGGCGTGGATGACATCGGCCGCGGCCTCGCCATCGCCGCCCACGCCGTCGCCCTGATCGAGAAAACCTAAAATCCCATGGCCGCCCCGATGAGCGATAAACGGATGCGTGTTTGGATTTTCCACCGATTGTTTTTTGGCGTCATTTTGGGCCTTTTTGCGGCCATGCAGTCCGGCTGCTGGTCGCGCGAGAACGCCGTCGACCGCGGCAGCCGCGCCCAGGTGCTCCACCGCGGGCTCGGCGCCGATGTCGCCGACCTCGACCCCCATGTGATCACCGGCCTGCCCGAAATCAACGTCGTGTCCGCTCTCTTCGAGGGCCTCGTCGCGGAGGACCCCGTTGACCTCAGCCCCGTGCCCGGCGTCGCGGAGCGCTGGGAAGTCTCCGCCGACGGCCTCACCTACACCTTCCGCCTGCGCGCCGACGCAAGGTGGTCCAACGGCGATCCCGTGACTGCGGCGGACTTCGTCGCCTCCTTCCGCCGCGTGCTCACCCCCGCGCTCGCCGCCGACTATGCCAGCATGCTGCACGTGATTGAAGGCGCCCAGGCCTATCACCGCGGGGCCTCGGGCGATTTCGGCGAAGTGGGCGTGCACGCGCCCGACGCCCGCACGCTCGTCATCCGGCTCGAGCACCCCACGCCGCACTTCCTCTCGCTGCTCACCCACCCCGTGTGGTATCCCGTCCACCTGCCCACGCTGGAGCGCAGCGGCGATTCCGCCCGCCGCGGCGGCACCTGGACGCGCCCGGGCCAGTTGGTCGGCAACGGCGCCTTCACCCTCCGCGAGTGGCGGCCGGGCAAGGTCATCGTCGTCGAAAAATCCCCCGGCTACTGGGATGCCGCGGCCGTGCGCCTCAACGCCATCCACTTCCACGTGACCGACAGCGTCGAGGCCGAGGAGCGCATGTTCCGCGCCGGCCAGCTGCACATCACCGAGGCGCTGCCCGTCGGCAAGGTCGAGACCTACCGCCGCGCCCGCGACGGCGCGCTCCACATCAGCCCGTTTCTCGACACCTACTTCTACCGGCTCAACGTCACCCGCCCGTTCCTCAACGACCGGCGCGTCCGGCGCGCGCTGGCGCTGGCCATCGACCGGGACGCCATCGTGGAAAAAATCACCCGCGGCGGACAGCAGCCCGCCTACAGCTTCACCCCGCCCGGCACCGCCGGCTACCGGCCGCCGGCGGACTTCCAGGGCGGCGCCGACGCCGCGCGTGCGCTCCTCGCCGAGGCCGGCTATCCCGGCGGCCGGGGCCTGCCGGCCTTTGAATTGCTGATCAGCAGCTCCGGCAACCACCGCGTGATCGCCGAGGCCGTGCAGGAAATGTGGCGCCGCGAGCTCGGCGTCACCGTCAACCTCCTCAACATGGAGCACCGCACCCTGCTCGCGCAGCGCCGCGCGCTCGACTACCAGATTTTGCGGTCCGACTGGATCGGCGACTACCTCGATCCCAATTCCTTCCTGGAAATCTTCACCGGCGCGTCCGGCAACAACCACACCGGCTGGCGGCATCCGGGCTACGACGCGCTCATCTACGAGGCCGCCCGCACCGCCGATCCCGCCCGCCGGCACGATGTGCTCCGCCGCGCCGAGGCTCTCCTGCTGGACGAGGCCCCCATCATCCCCGTCTATCACTACACCACCGTCCGGCTCGTGCACCCCGCCGTCCGCGGCTGGCACGCCACCCTCCTCGACCGCCACCCCTACAAGCATGTGTGGCTGGAGCCCTAACCCGGATTTTTCACACTCAGAGGGGTGAAAAATCCGCCCTGTCGGGCCGACTTCGTCGGGGTTAACCGCGACCAAGTCGCTTTTGCCGCAGGCAAAACGGATATTTCTCCACCCAAAGAATTCATGACTGTGAAAAATACGGGCTAACCATTCTCGTTCCCCGTTATCCTTCTCGTTCCCCGTTTTCCCGATCATTCCCGTTCCCGTAATTCTGCTCGCTCTCCACTCCCGCAACCAGGTGATATCAGTCACCCCTTGTTTTTAGACTCTCCAGAAATTTACGACCCGGTGTTTTGACCACGGATTACACCGATCACCGCGGATTTCTGCCATCCGTGCCTATCCGCGAAATCCGTGGTTAAAGTCTGAAAGCAATATGCAAATGGTATAAACAGGCTGGGCCCTGCCGGCCCCCACAACTCAGCGCTCAAAAATTCCCCCGCGTCTCCGCGGCCAATCCATCACCCGTCCAGCGGCGAACGCACGCCCAACCCCGGCTTTTGCATCACATGCGTGTAGATCTGCGTGGTCTCGACACTCGCATGTCCCAGCAGCTCCTGCACGGTCCTGATGTCCGACCCGCTTTCCAGCAGATGCGTGGCAAAGGAGTGGCGCAGCACGTGCGGCGTCACCCGCTTGGTGATTTTGGCCTTGTCCGCCGCTCTGCGGACGAGGTTCTGAAAGGTGCTGTCGATGACGTGATGCCGGCGCCGCACCCCGCTGGCCGGGTCCACACTGGTTTCGCGGGAAGGAAACAACCACTGCCATTGCCAGCGTTCCCCGGCTTTGGGCCACTTCCGCGCCAGTCCCTCCGGCAACCAAACCCCCGGCAACCGGGCATCCCGATCGGCCCGGTGCAAATCCCGCAGCCGCTCGACCTGCGCCCGCAGCCGCGGGACCAGGGTGGCGGGCAACACCGTTACCCGGTCCTGATTCCCCTTGCCTCCGCGCACCTGCAGGCGCTGCCGCTCCAGATCGAGATCCTGCACCCGCAGCCGCAGCAACTCCATCAGGCGCAGCCCGCTGCCATACATCAGCTCGGCCATCAGTTTGGGCGTGCCCGCCATCTGCGCAAACAACGCCGCACACTCCTCGCGGGTCAGGACCGTGGGCACGCGCTTCCGGGGGGCGGCCCGGCGGAAATCAAATTCACCGAGATCCCGGTGCAGCGCCTCCTGCAAAAGGAAAACCAGTGCATTCAAGGCCTGTTTCTGCGTTGAAGGCGCCGCGCGTTGCTCCACCGCCAGCGAGGTGAGGAAGGCACCCACGTCAGCCTTCGTCGCGGCATAGGGCGACCGCGGAGCCAGGAAGCGGGCGAACCTCGTCGCCCAAGCGCGGTAGGTCTCCTCGGTGCGCCACAGAAAGCCGGCCGAACGCGCGGCCTTGATCAAGTCGCGCTCCCAATCCGCCCCGCCCAGATCGACCGCGGCCAGCGGTGGGATGCGTCCGGCATTCGCGGACCGGGCCGCGCTGTCAGCAAGCCTGGGCCTCCCTGACCTCTGCGCCCCAAGGCCCGACCGGACACCCTCCTGATAAAACCAGCGCAAGGCCGCCCGATGCGCCGGTGCACTCTGCAAGTATTGCCGGATTACTGCCACCGACGCCGGCACATGCCGTGCTTTGCAATACTTGAGAAAGGTGAGAATCGCCCGGCGGTGGCCTTCGCGCTCAGCTGAAGTCATGGCAGCCGCCGACAGCGCCTGCTTCCAGTCAGGGAACTGCACGATTTTGGCGTAAACGGCAGAAGAATTCATCGGTGGTGAAAGCCGGACCCAGTAAGGCATTCGCCGGCACCTACCGCAACCGGCAAAAGCCTTACCCGAAAGATTCAATGCTTGCCTACCAATCACT